>JBAZRQ010000001.1:0-32007 GCA_041662925.1 Nocardioides sp.
GTGAGGTCCACGTCCAGCCGATGGCCGTCCTGGTGGCGCGCGGGCAGCTCGACCATCTGACCCAGGACCGGTCCTTGACCGGTCTCGCGGTAACGGGCAAGCCCTTCACGATGCCTGGGCACCTGTTCGGGAGGGATGATCAGGCGCTCCAGCAGTTCCCCGACCGCCGAGTCCCGCGACCATCCGAAGATCTTCGTGGCAGCCAGGTTCCAGTCGGTGACTCGTCCCGTCGCGTCCATCGCGATGTACCCGTCAGCCGCCGTGTCGATGACGCGCCTAGCGTGGCGCTCCGAGCCTGCTAAGGCGGCGGCCATGGCGTCCCTTGCCCTCACGGCGTCACTGGCAGCGGCGAAGGCATCTTCAGCGCCGGCACGACGCAGGTCGATGTGGCGCAGCCGCGTGCCCTGCACCCAGACCAGCACAGCACCTGCCACAGCGACCAACGTGGAGAACAACGCGAAGGCGAATCGCGGGTCATAGAGCCCGTGCCGGAGGCCAAGCAGGGTCACACCGCCGCCCACCAGGGGCACCAGAATTGCCGCAGGGAGGAGTCGACGGATGATGACACCACCGGCGGTGTTGCCGGTCAGCAGTCCGACATAGCCGTCGCCGGCGCGTAGGGCGAGGGCAGCGAGGCTCGCCACCACGACGGCCGTCGCGGTGTGGATGGCCATGCTCGTGAAGGGACCGACCTGGTAGAGCGACTCCACGCCGAAGATGTAGCCGACGATCGCCAGGGCCCCGACGGTGAGTGACACCGCCGCGAAGACCTGGGCCAGCCGAACGGCGTTGCGCGAGATCAGCAGCACCGTGCCGGCCAGCAGCGCGAGGCTGAACGCGGTCGCCGGGGACATCCGGCCAGGAGTCGATGTCGCCTCAACCTCCTCGTCCAGTCCGAACGGGTTGTCGAACCCGAGGACCGAGCCGGTGGCGTACTCGAGCAACGTGAGTCCGGCAAGAAGCCCCACGAGAACAGCGAGAGTGGCGGCGACGACCGGCCGCGCCCGCCGAACCGGACCCGAGGTGGTCAGGAACAAGGCAGCCCCGATGGCTGTGAAGCTCGCTGCGGTGTTCACCTTCATCGTCACCAGCCCCGGGGAAACCCGGGTCAGGATGTCGACCTGGAACGCCCAGCCGAACAGGACCACCAGACCCGTAGCCGACACGATGAGCGCTCCGACCCCGCCAGCCCGTGACAGCCGTCGCACCAAGGTCTCCTGCGGCAGGCTGGCACCGGTCCGGACCGCGACCGCGACCGCGAGCACGCCCTCGTCCTCGTCCTCGCTTCGCGGGCTCACCCCCCACCCGCCCTCGACCGGGACTCCATGGGGCAAGCATGTCACCCGCGGCGGCGTGCGTTCTGTGTTCTCCAAGGAACGTGCGGCCCCAGCACTTGCGTTTCCGAAGGGCCCCGCCCGCGGCCTGCCCAACAGGTGCCGCAACTTACCAGTCGTTACTGTTGAAGACAGTCAACATTGGTGCAACAGTAGAGGCATGCCCGCTCGCACCCCACTGCCTCCCGCCGCCCGGGCCAGCCAGATCGCCCCGGTGCTCAAGGCGCTCTCCGACGAGAACCGCCTGACGATCCTGCTCGCCGTCGCCGACCGGGAGTCATCGGTGACCGAGCTGGTCGCCACGACCGGCCTGGGCCAGACCCTGGTCAGCCACCACCTGAAGAGCCTTCGGGACGCCGGCCTGGTGACCGCCACCCCCGTCGGTCGCAGCAACGTCTATGCCCTGTGCTGCGAGGCGATGGCCGAGCCGATCGCGCTGCTCTCGACCCTTGCCGGCACCTCCCAATGTCCGCCGAGCCACAACGCCTGACCTGAACGAGAGGACCACCATGTCCGCGCACGAGCCCCACCAGATCCGCACCGCGGTGCAGGAGCGCTACGCCGAGGCCGCCCGGAGCTCCTCATGCTGCGGGCCGGCCTCCTGCGGTTCCTCGGACGACAGCGATCCGTTCGGTCAGTCCCAGTACGACGCCGCCGCCCGCGGCGCGCTCCCCGAGGAGGCCGTGGTCGCCTCGCTGGGGTGCGGCAACCCCACGGCCCTGGCGGACCTGCGTCCTGGCGACGTCGTCCTCGACCTGGGCTCCGGCGGCGGCATCGACGTCCTTCTGTCGGCCCGCCGCGTCGCGCCCGGCGGCAAGGCCTACGGCCTCGACATGACCCCCGAGATGCTCGAGCTCGCCAACGCCAACGTGGCCAGGGCCGGCGTCGACAACGTCGAGTTCCTCCTCGGCAGCATCGAGGACATCCCGCTACCGGACAGCTCGGTCGACGTCATCATCTCCAACTGCGTCGTCAACCTGTCCGCAGACAAGGGCCAGGTCTTCCGCGAGGCCTTCCGGGTGCTGCGTCCCGGAGGACGGCTCGCGATCTCCGACGTCGTCCTCTCCCGCCCGCTCTCGGCCGACCTCACCTCGGTCATGGCCCTGTGGACGGGGTGCATCGCCGGCGCCCTCACCGAGGACGAGTGCGCACAGCTCCTGAGCAGCGCCGGGTTCGACGACGTCAGCATCGAGCCCACCAACGTCTTCGGTCGCCCCGAGCTCGAGGGGCTCGTCAACGGGCTCTCCCCCGAGGACCTCGACCCGGGGCTCGACATCGAGGCCACCATCACCGAGTTCGACGGCGTGATCCGCAGCGCCTCGATCCGCGCCACGAAGCCCGGCGTACCCCTCACGAAGGAGACCCACGTGCCCGTGATCCGCGTCTACGAGCCCGCCCTGTGCTGCAACACAGGCGTGTGCGGCCCCGACCTCGACCAGAGCCTCGTCGACTTCACCGCCGACCTCAACCACCTGGCCGAGCGCGGCGCGGACATCGCGCGACACAACCTCGCCAACGACCCCGGAGCGTTCACGACCGAGGAGCCCGTACGCACGTTCCTGCGCGTGGCAGGCTCCGAGGGGTTGCCGCTGACGACGGTCGACGGCGTGACCGTGATGACCGGGACCTATCCCACGCGCGAGCAGCTGACCCGCTTCGCAGCCCTGGCCGAGGAGCCGGCGGCCGTCCCCGCCGGGGTCACCGAGCTGGGTCTCACCGACAGCAGCGGAGGCTGCGGCCCGTCCGGCTGCTGCTGACCTGCCATGCGATTCCTCGACAACCCCCCGCACTTCCTGTTCTTCACCGGCAAGGGCGGCGTGGGCAAGACCTCCGTGGCCTGCGCCACCGCCGTCGCCCTGGCCGAGCAGGGCAGGCGGGTGCTCCTGGTCAGCACCGACCCGGCCTCCAACGTGGCCCAGGTCCTCGGCGTCAGCATCGGGAACACCATCATCGCGATCCCCCAGGTCCCCGGCCTGGACGCCCTGGAGATCGACCCGGAGGAAGCAGCCGAGGCCTACCGCGAGCGGATCGTCGGACCGGTCCGCGGCCTCCTCCCCGAGAAGGAGATCGCCTCCATCACCGAGCAGCTCTCCGGCTCCTGCACCACCGAGGTCGCGTCGTTCAACGAGTTCACCGCGCTCCTCGCACAGCCCACCGTCTCCGGCGGCTACGAGCACGTCGTGTTCGACACCGCCCCCACCGGCCACACCGTCCGCCTGCTTCAGCTCCCCGGCTCCTGGACCGACTTCCTCGAAGCCGGCAAGGGCGACGCCTCCTGCCTCGGGCCGCTCGCCGGCCTGGAGAAGCAGCGTTCGACGTACGCCGATGCCGTGAGCGCCCTCAAGGACCCCGGCCGCACGCGCCTCGTGCTCGTCGCCCGCGCCCAGAGCTCCTCACTGGCCGAGATCGACCGGACGAACCGTGAGCTCGGCCAGATCGGCATCCACGCGACCCACGTCATCGTCAACGGCGTCCTGCCCGCTCAGGCTGGTGACGAGGACCTTGCCCAGGCCGTCCGCGCTCGCGAGGCAGCCGCGCTCGGCGCGATCCCTGTCGGAGTCCGTGCGCTGCCTCGTGACGTGATCGAGCTACGCCCCTCGAACATGCTCGGGCTGTCCGCCCTGCGCTCGCTGCTCACGCCATCGCCGATAGGCCTCGACCCGGTTGACCACGACATCTGGGACATCTGGGACACCTGGGACACCAGGGACACCTCGTCGCTCCCCGGCACCCTGAGCGCCCTCGTCCGTGACATCGAGGAGGACGAGCACGGCCTCGTGCTGTGCATGGGGAAGGGCGGCGTCGGCAAGACCACCGTCGCCGCCGCCATCGCGGTGGCGCTGGCACGACGCGGGCACTCGGTGCACCTCACGACCACCGATCCCGCCGCGCACCTGCAGGAGACGCTCGACGGCACGGTCGACGGACTGCGGGTCTCGCGCATCGACCCCGTGCAGGCCACTGCGGAGTACCGCGACCGCGTCATGGCCACGAAGGGCGCGAAGCTCGACGATGCCGGTCGGGCCAACCTCACGGAGGACCTGCTCTCACCGTGCACCGAAGAGGTCGCGGTCTTCCAGCAGTTCTCCAAAGCCGTCCACGAGTCGCGCCGCGAGTTCGTGGTCGTCGACACCGCACCGACCGGTCACACCCTCTTGCTGCTGGACGCGGCCGGCTCCTACCACCGCGACGTGCTGCGACAGCTGGGCGAGACGGCACGCCTCACCACTCCCTTGATGCGACTGCAGGACCCCCGGCAGACCAAGGTCATCCTGGTGACCCTGGCCGAGCCGACTCCGGTAGCCGAGGCCGAGGGCCTTCAGCAGGACCTCGAACGCGCCGGCATCCACCCCTGGGCGTGGGTCGTCAACAACTCGATCCTCGCGGCCCGCCCGGAGTCGCCGTTCCTTCGCACCCGCGCCCTCGGGGAGGCGGAGCAGATCGGCGTTGTGCAGCGCCTGTCGGACCGGGCAGCCATCGTCCCCCTCCTGGCTCACGAACCGGTCGGCGAGCAGCGTCTCGCGGCGCTGGTCGAGGGAGGCGTCGCAGAACCGGTTGGCTGACCGGATCAGCGCGACTCGCTCATCGAGCGGCCGGGCGCAGGGCCGGGGCCACCCACCGCTGCAGGTAGCCCCGCAGCTCCTCACCGGAGCGCTCGGGGACGCCGGGATCGAGGATCAGCGACTGCAGGGTCCGGAGCAGGTGCTCGACCAGCTCGCGCTGGCGGTCGGCGTCCAGCCCGGCGGCGTCCCAGTCGACGGGGAAGCCGGCCAGCAGGGAGCGCCCGAGCGCGATCGAGGACGGCGCGGTCAGTCCCGCCAGCGTCCGGCTCATCCGCCCGGGCGCGATCAGCCGGTTGAGGGCCGGGTCGTCGCGCAGGTGCTCATGGACGTAGGCCACGACCTCGACCACGGCGTCGCCGGCGTCGCCGCCGGTCGCCTCGAGGTGGCGTCGTACATGCTCGACGAGGCCGGCCTCGAGCTCGGTGACCGCCTCGAGGGCGGCCGCGTCCAAGAGGTCCTCGGTGCTGTGGAAGTAGCGGTAGATGGTCTGCCGGGTGACGCCGAGGACACCGGCGACCTCGGAGGTCCCGGTCGTGCCGGTCGCCTTCAGGCACGCCCGCACGGCCGCCAGGATCCGGCTCCGCGCCTCGGTGTCGTCGGCGGGCGGCTGCCCGCCCCACCCATGCGTCCGCAATGTCCCACCTCCTTGACGACCATACACTTCCATGATTCTGTTCATACACATTCTCTGATCTGTATGGTCATGGCAAAGGAGCCCCACATGCTCAGGTCCGACCCGATCCCGGCCGGTTTCGACTTCACCGACCCCGACGTCAACCTGGTGGGTGTCCCCCACGTGGAGCTCCTCGCCCTGCGCCGCAGCGCGCCGGTGTTCTGGGTCGAGCAGGCGCCCGAGGCGCGAGCCGGCATGGAGGGCGGCACCGGCTACTGGGCGGTGAGCAAGCATGCCGACGTCGCGGCGGTCTCGAAGAACAGCAAGGTCTTCTCGAGCCGGGAGAACGGCGTCATCATCCGGCTGCCCGAGACGGCCACCCGCGACTCGGTCGAGATGACCCGCGTCGTGATCATCAACCAGGACGCCCCCGAGCACACCCAGACCCGCTCGATCATCTCGCGCGGCTTCACCCCACGGGCGATCAGCGCCCTCGACGAGATCATGCGGGAGCGGGCCCGTCGGATCGTCACCGACGCCGTCGCCCAGGGCAGCGGCAACTTCGTCGACCAGGTGGCCGCCGAGCTGCCGCTCGAGACGATCGCCGACATGCTCGGCGTACCACCCGAGGACCGGCGCCAGCTCTTCGACTGGACCAACCAGATGACGGCCTCCGACGACCCCGACTTCGCCGGCGACCCGGAGGCGGCGTCCACCGAGGTGCTCATGTACGCCATGGGCCTGGCCGCCGAGCGCCAGGCCAACCCCCGCGACGACATCGTCACCAAACTGATCAATGCCGACAAGGACGGCCGCGGCCTGACCGACGACGAGTTCGGGTTCTTCGTCATCGCCCTGGCCGTCGCCGGCAATGAGACGACCCGCAACGCCATCACCCACGGCATGAACGCGTTCTTCGACAACCCCGACCAGTGGGAGCTGTGGAAGCGCGAGCGCCCCGAGACCATGGTCGACGAGGTGGTCCGCTGGGCCACCCCCGTCACGTCCTTCCAGCGCACCGCGCTGGAGGACGTCGAGCTCGGGGGGACCCAGATCCGCGCCGGCCAGCGCGTGGGCCTCTTCTACGCCAGCGCCAACCACGACGACGAGGTCTTCACCGACCCGTTCACGTTCGACATCACCCGCTCCCCCAACCCGCACCTGGCCTTCGGCGGTCACGGCGCGCACTACTGCATCGGCGCCAACCTGGCCCGCCTCGAGATCCGGCACCTCTTCGACGCCCTCGCCGACCTCGCGCCCGACATCAGCCGGACCGGCGACCACGCTCGGCTGCGCTCGGGCTGGATCAACGGGATCAAGAGCCTGCCGGTGCAGTACGCCCCGGGCTCCTGATCGCGCTAGTCCCGGCGGCGGGCCAGCACCGGCCGCAGGAGCATCGCGACCACGAGCGCGCCGCCGGCCAGCAGCCCCCACCACACCGCGTTGCGCTTGGTGCTGGCGAGCACGTCAGCCTTCGGCGTCGGCGCCTCTGCCCGCTCGTTGCCCTGGTCGACGATGCGGGAGCCGGGACCGTCACCCTTGCTCGGGAGCGGGCGCTCCAGCGCCTCCACAGGCTGTACGACGCCGTGGCCGGTGAGCGTGGTCGTCGCCCTCGGTGAGCCGGTGGCCGTGCGCAGCAGTCGATCGACGATCTGCCCCGCGCTCTCGTCGGGGTAGTAGGACCGCAGCAGCGCGACGACTCCCGACACCTCGGCGGTCGCCCAGGCGGTCGACACCTCGGGGAGCACGCACGTGCTCTTGCCGTCCATGCCGACCGAGACCGCGTCGGCCGTCGGGGCGGCGACATCGGTCGCCGAGCTGCGCAGGACCGTGTCGGCGGCGTCGCCCGGCACCACTTCGTCCTCCACCAGCACCGTCGCACTGGCGTTGACGCCGACGACGTTGGGGCCGCTGGCCGGCCAGATCACCTTGCGGGCGTCCTCGCCGTGCGGCGGCTCCCCGCCGTCGTAGCCGAACTCCGCGTAGAGCTGGTCCCCCTCCTCGGGGCGGTCGCCGGTCGCGGCCACGACCACGATGTCCTTCTTGGCCAGGTCGGCGAGCACGTCGTCGAGCTCGGGACCCATCTCCTCGCTGTGGCGCACGGCCACCGAGACGTTGACGACGTGGATCAGCCCGCGGGGCTGTTCGGCGATGTAGCGCAGGCCCTCGAGGAGTGCCTCCGCGCTGGGCTCCGCCTCGGTGGACGGGTCGTCGGGCCGGAGCCGGTCGTAGACCCGGACGTCCACGATCATGGCGCCGGGGGCGATACCGATCGGCTGCTCGGGAGTGCCCATCCCGGCGATCAGGCCGGCCACGGCGGTGCCCTGCATCTCGAGCAGCTTGTCGGACTTGGAGAAGGAGTCGCCCGGGAACACCTGCATCAGGCTCGACTCGGCCACGCCGGAGTCGAGCACGGCGACCGCGACCCCCTCCCCGGGCACCTTCCCGGTCTCGGCGGCGACCCTGCGCTGCGCCTCGGCGACCTGCATCAGCTGTACCGGCGACCCGGTCCGCTCCGCGGTCGCCGTGTCCTCGTTCTCGACACGGATCCCGCTGCAGTCCTGGTCGACGGCGTGCGCGGGCGCTCCGCCGGCGAAGACCAGGGTGCCGGCCGTCAGGCAGCAGGCGAGGACCGCGCGCGGTGCGAGGGTCACTCGCACGACTCACCCTGGCCGTCGCCCTGGTCGCTCTCCTCGCCGCTGCTGTCGGGTCGGTCGTCCCGGCTGGGTCGCACCGGCGGGCAGAGCGCGGCGTCCACGGAGAGCTCCTCGCCCTCCTCGAACAGGTGCAGCCAGCTGTCGGGCACCACGGGGGCGTCGTAGTCGCCGAAGCCGAGGTTGTCGACCGCGTCGGTGCCGATCAGCGCATAGCTGAAACCCTTGGCGTCCATCACGAACGGCTCGCCGACCTCGGGGTCGTGCCAGCCACCGGAGAGCACGAAGGCGCCGTGACCGGGGTCGACGGTGACCTCACGGTCGCCGGCCTCGACCTCCGCCGCGCTGGCATGCTCGCCAGGGTCCTGGACCAGGACGGCTCGTGGGAGCTCCCCCGGCTCGGCCAGCAGCTGCGCGCACTGCTCGCCGATGACCTGGGACATCACGCCGGAGGGCCAGTGGGCGTCCTCGTACGGCGCGTCCTCCTGCCGCACGTCGGGGGGCTCGCTCAGGCCGAGGTCGTCCGCGGACTCGGGCCGGATCTGGATGTAGACCGCCCGGGCGAACTCGCTCAGCTCGGCCGGACCGTCCTTGGTCAGGACCGTGAGCCTGCCCTCGATCTCGTAGTAGTCGCCGACCTTCGCATCGCGCGGGAGCCCGCCGCGCCCGGCCTGCGGGGACGTCTCCCCCATGCGGTCGAGGCCGAAGCTCTCGAGCTTCACAGCGCCACCCGCCGGGAACAGGTCGAGCCACTCGGAGGGCACCGCGGTGGCGCTCCGCGTGATCGGCAGCCCGACGTCACGGAGCAGGTTGTCGATCCCCGGAAGCTTGGGCAGCTCGTAGCGGTAGGCCCGCGACTCCCCCTCGGTGTCGGGCGCCGAGTGCGCGACCACGTAGTGGGTGCCGCCGTTCTCGACGAGCAGACCGCTGCCGGGAGCGGGGTCGACGTCGGGCTCGGGCATGACGCTGAAACGGGTGCCGCGGTCGTCGTCGGTGCACGCGGTCCAGCCGGTCTCGATCAGGTCGCCGGTGTCGGGCACGGTCACCGGGGCGCCCAGGATGCCGATGTCGGGCCCGAGGTCCTTCTTGTCGATCTCCGCCTGCGCGACGACCTCCGGCGGCGTCGCGTCCTCACCGAGGATCAGCTGGGCCGAGGTCACGTTGATGACCGGCCGCACCTGGTGCTCGCCCTCCTCGTTGGGCTCGAGGATGACGAAGGCCGCACCCTTCTCCTCCGAGAGGATCAGGCCCGGCTGCGCCCAGTCGATGTCGTCGTCGGACTTGAAGACACCGGCGATGGCGGCACCGGCGCAGAGCAGGACCGCCAGCGCCAGGCCGCCGATGATCGTGCGACCCGGTCGCGACGGCTCCACCTCACGGCCACCCGGCGCCCCGGACACGAAGGCCGTGACCAGCCGGCGACGACTGAACGAGTAGGCCTCGACGAGGTCCTTCTTGGTGGCCACCGGGAGACCTCAGCGCCCGACCGACTCGACGACGTCGAACACCCCGACGGCGAGGACCAGCAACGGCAGCAGGGTGAGCAGCGCAATGCTCTCGACCACGTCGCCGAACCGGCCCCGTCGTACGGACGGGGTGGCGGGGAGCAGCGTCACGACGAGCAGCACGGCGCCGGACGCCGCCAGCACCACCGCGGCCTCCGGCTGCCACTCGGGGAACATCACGAGCAGCGAGACCGCCACGGAGGCCAGGCCGAGGATGCCGGAGACGAGACCGACGAGCACCTCGGAGCCGGTGCGGTACTGGCGGGTGCGGAGCATGACGACCAGGCAGCAGACCACCGCCAGGAGCGCGCCGAAGAGGCCGAGCGACACCGCCAGCGGGGCGATCGCGACCAGCAGCAGCCCGACCGTCCCGGAGATCGCGACCAGGATCTCGTGGGCCACCCGCGCGTCGGCCCCGACCCGGGCGGGGTCGATCTCGGCGGGGTCGGCGGTGATGTCGGCGGCGGAGAAGAGCTGGTCGACGGTCGTCCGGGTCGCGCCCAGGGCGAGCCAGGGGAACACGCTGCCGATCATCACGACCACCGTGAGCACGACCGTGAGCACGACCGGCGGGTCGAGGTCGTCGGAGGCGCGCATCAGCAGGCCGGTGGCGAGGAACAGCGCGCCGACCACGACCGGCGGGATGACCAGGGTGCGACCCTCGCCCAGACCGACCAGGCAGACCAGGCCGGCGATCAGCGCACCCGCCCCCGCGTAGGCGACGGGGTAGTCGAAGAAGTCGCCGTCAGGGGCGAGCATCAGGCCGGCGACGGCTGCATAGCCGGCCCCCATCCAGGCGACCGCGACCGCCGCCTCCGCCTCGTGCTGCGCCCGCGAGAGCACGATCGCCCCGGCCACGAGGCTCACGGCCACCGTGACCGCCGCGACGGCGGCAAGCAGCGACTCGCTCTGGATCAACAGGGCCACGGCGCCCAGGCCCATCAGCAGCCCGGCGGCGCTCAGGGCGGTACGGCGCCCCGAGGCCGGCTCCCAGGGCTTGAGGTCGCGCTCGACCACGTCGGTCATGGCCTCGACCACGTCGTCATAGACCCGCGGCGGCTCGTCGTCGATGCCGGCGGTCACGGTCAGGGTCACGCCGTCCTCGACGCCCTGCAGCGTCAGGCCGGAGTCGGCGGCGAGGCGCCGCCCTTCGGCCGTCACGAGGCGGTAGCCGCCGTAGACCGTGCTGGCGTCGAGGAGCCCGACGCTGCGGGCGAGCTCGGGGACCAGCTCGGCGACCGGCACGGCGCCGGGCAGCACGAGGTCGACCCGGCGGGTGCCGGACGTCACCGTCACACGCACCAGTCCCGAGGCGCCAACGGGGACCTGGCTCATCGTCTCTCCCTCAGGGTGTTCGCAGCGGATCCGAGTGCCCGGCGCAAGCGAGGCGCATGCTACCGGCCTGGGCGGCCGGTCAGTCGATCACACCTGGCGCCGCACCCTCGTCGTCGGTCCAGCCGTCCTCGTCGAGGAAGAGATCGCGCTTGGCGTCCTTGTCGTCGCGATCGAGCTTGCTGCCGCGGCCGCGACCACTGGCCGCCCCCGCACCGGGTGCGCCCCGGCCTCCGGCACCGCCGGGACCACCGCGCGAGCCGCGCCCGGAGGGTGAGCCGGCCGAGCCGGCACCGCCGCGTCCGAGCGCTCCTGGCGCACCCGTCCGCCCGCCGGCGCCGATCGGGCGGGCAGGCGTCGCGCCGGCTGCCGACGCGAGTGCGCCGCGGACGGCGCCGCCGGCGAGGCCGCCGACCGCGCCCGCTGCGAGCCCGCCGGCCACGCCGGCACTCAGGCCGGACGGGCTCGTCGGGGTGACGCCGGTCGTGAGGTGGCCGGGCGGGTCTGGAGGGTTGCCCAGGGGCGGCGTCCCCTGGGGCGGAGTCGGCGGGACCGGCGGCTCCGGTGGGGGCGGGGGTGGTGGGGGTGGCGGCGGGGGCGGGGGCTGCGGTGGCTCCGGAGGCTGCGGGAAGCAGACCGGCGGGTCGGGCGGCCGGGGCGGCCGGGGTTCGTGAACGACGCCGAACGTCGCGACGTGTCCGCCGGGCTGCCGGCCGGGGCCGCCGGCCGGAGGAGCGCTGCCGCCGCCACCGGGACCATCACCGCCGCCGGGCAGGTCGTCGTCCACCGGGTCGGGGTCGCCGTGGATCTCCTTCAGCTTCTCGGTCGAGACGTCGTAGTCGGCCTCCAGGGCGGTGACGATCGCCCGTGCCTGCTGCTCCTGCTTCTCGAGCTCGATCGCGTAGTCGGAGGCACGCTGTCCGTCGCGCGCCTCTCGGTTGAGGGCCTGCTGGGGCGTCTCGTCGAGGCCCGGCCGCTCCTTCACGGGCGCCTGGGGCGCATCGGCCTCGAGCGCCGCGGCGGCCTCCTGGGCCGTGTAGATCGCGTCGCCGGCGTCGTCGAGCGCGCCACCGGCGGTGGTCATCTGGGTCGCCCGGTCGGACACTCGCGTGTGGACCACGTCGAACGCCTCCTGCGCCGCGGCTCCGGTCAGGCCCCCGAAGTGCTCGCCGATGTCGGGGCTGCACTTGGCGAGGGCTGCGGCGACGTCGCGCAGGACCTTGGCACCGTCGTGCCAGTCGGTGGCCGCGAGCCGGACGCGTTCGAGCTCGACCCCGGACAGCGCGGTCCGCAGCCGAGCGACCTGCTCTCCGTTGGCCATCAGGACCCCGCCCCTTCGGTCGTCGTACCGCCGGACTCCGGACTGTCGGGGTAGGAGTCGCGGGCGCGCTGCTCCTCGCGGTCGGAGGCGAAGAAGTCGCTGTGGCTGGTCAGGATCTCCACCGCCTGCCGCTGCACGCTCAGGTCGGCCAGCGCGGTCTCGTCGGCGTCGACCACGAGGTCGACGGCGTGGGCGACACCCTGGGCGAAGCCCACGAGGTCCACCATGAAGGCATCGAGGGTCTCCTGGATCACCACCCGGGCCTTGTCGTGGTGGAAGCCGAGGAGCCCGCCCTTGTCGCCTGCACCGAAGGCGGTGACCGGGAGCGGGTCGGCGGTCATGAAGCTGCTCTTCTCGATCAGCTTCGCGCCCTCCTCGAGGGCTGCCGACACGCCTTGGATGGCCTCCTCGTTGACGTGGAGGCCCTGCAGGATCGAGACGACCTGGTTGATCATCAACATGACGTGGGAGTCCTTGGCCCCTGGAAGCAGTCGGGTGAGGGAGCGGAAGAGACGGACACGAGGGGGCCGGCACCAGGTGCCGACCCCCTCGTAGTCACGTCCGTCAGCGCTGCGAGATCAGATCTCGAACTGGGCGGCACCGCGCTGGTCGGCGGCGCGGTACTCGGCGTTGGACTGGTAGACGGTCTGGCTGCTCTTGTCGAGCAGGTCCCGCATCTCCTGGATGGCCCAGTCCCACTTGGCCTTGGAGATCGCGTACTGCGACTGCGCCTGACCGACCCACTGGCTGCGCAGCGGCTCGAGCTCCGACTCGAGGCGGTTCATGCGGTCGTCGATGTCCTTGACCTTCTGGTACATGTCGGCCGCGGCCTGGTCCACAGCACCGTGGTTGACGCGGATTCCGTCGAGGTTCATTGGTTTGCTCCTAGTCCGGTAGCGGCCGTCAGCCGAGCTTGTGGGTGAGGTTGGTGAAGTTGGTGCCCTGGGTGTCGTCGGTGTTGATGTTGTCGCGCTCGGTCACTCCCAGTGAGTTCTCGAACTCGTTGAGCGCGTCGACGATGACCTGCTGCTTCTCGGTCCAGGCCTGCTGCAGGGCGAAGAACGCCGTGGCGCCCTGGCCGCCCCAGCGGCCCTGGACCTGCGAGATCTGGTCGGTCAGCTGGCGGCTGATGTTGTTGAAGTCAACGCGAGCGTCGGCCACCATCCCAGCGGCACGGGTGAGTACACCTTCGCCTTGGCCGAACTCGTTGGAGTTTTCCGACATGTCGCCTTCTCCTTCATGTGTGGCGGCATGTCGCCGCGCATCGTGGGTAGTTCTCGAGGTTCGTCGTTCGGGGGTGTTGCTGGTTCAGGATCTGGGTCCGTCCCGGGTCCGATCCGGACAACCACGTCTCTACCCGGCGGGTAGACCCCTAAACATCAACCTGTCAATTCCCACAGGCGCCGGAAGAGTCCGACGGCGACCACGACCGACCCCACGGCGAACGACCCGCACAGCGCCTCGGCCACCTCGGCCCGGCGCGACCACCATGCCGACCGCCACCCACGCCCGAGGGCCACGGAAGCGAGAATCACCAAGCCCGCAAGGGAAATCGCGACAATCCCGAGGCTCATCACGAAGTCGACGTCGGCGTCGGTGAGCAGGACGGCGAGCAGGAACACCCAGCACGCCAGGCCGGCGGCGCGGAGCAGGGAACGGGCCGCCACGTTGCGATAGCTGCGGGCCGTGAAAAGCAGGGTGGCGCCGGCGAAGAAGACCAAGCAGCGCGCGCCGACCCAGTCGTGGCGCTGGGTCGCGGTGTCGAGGAGCAGCGGCGCCGAGACGACCACCGTCGCCAGGATCGCCACCGACGCCGCAGTGACGATCCGGGTGCCGCGTGCGGCCACGACCTCGATCGCGTGCGGGGGTACGACGATCCGGCCACGGCGGCCGGTCGGCCGGTCGCGCGCCGACCACGCCGTGACCGCCAGGCGCTCGAGGTCGATCAGGAGCTGGTCGGGCACGTCGACGGCGAGGGTGGGCACGAACCGGGCCGCGAGCATGGCGAGCAGCAACAGCACGGTCCAGGCGACCTGCGGCCGGAAGTCGAGCAGCGCCACTGCGGTGGTGACCACGAAGACCGCGACCCCGACGACGACCCAGACCCGCAGCGCCTCCTCCGAGTGGCGGTCGAGCGCCCGGGCGACGGCCGCAGTCACCGCGGCGGTGAGGGCGGCGACGCCGATGATGGTCGGGAGGCGCTCGGGGGCGGGGTCCCAGGCCACGACGAAGGCGGCCGAGGCGGCGAAGGCCGGCGCGGACAGGATCCGGTGGGGCGCGTAGCGACCGAACGGCAGCACACCGACGAACGCGGCGCCGGCCAGCAGCCCGACGGCGACCGAGCGCAGGTCGGAGGGCTCCTCCTGCGACGCGAACCAGCCGGCCAGGAGCGCCGCGGCCGCACAGACGCAGAACCACAGCACCGAAAGCGGTCCCGGCGCCGGGCGCGCGGCCGGGACCACCCGCTCGTCGGCGCGGCGTCGCCGTGACGCAGTGGTGGCCGGCGCCGGGGCGCCGTGCAGGAGTGCGACCAGCAGCGATCCCGAGCGCACGCCGGCGCCCTCCAACGACTCGTCGGGGTCGAGGTGGCGGCCCAGCCTCGTGAGGAGGGTGGGCACGGCCGCCATCCGCGACTGGGCGGCGTACTCGATCGCGACGTCGCCCGCGGAGGCTCCGGCCGGGACGACGAGGTCGAGGACGCCCGCCGGGCCGTGCACGCTGACTGAGAGGCCATCGGTGGTGTGCCCGGTCGACCCGCTCACGTCGCCTCCCCGAAGAGTCCCGGACGGGACCGCCCGGTCGCCCGCAGCGTAGCCGCTGGACGGTGTGCTTATCATCGAGCCACCGCAGCGGGAGCGGGGCCGGGCGCTCTCGGGCACGGATGGTCTACGGCGAGGACTGATGAGTTGAGTACGACGCTTCGCGGGGCGCGAGTCGACGAGCCGGAGATGCCCACCGGGCAGCTGGTCCTCCAGCCGCCGCCGCAGATCCAGCCCAACGAGGGCGCGGCCGGCGTGATGATGAACGCCATCCCGATGCTCGGCAGCCTCGGCTCGATCGTGCTCGTCGCGACCATGGGCGCGCGCACCGGTGGCGGATCGCTGCGCTTCATCGCGGCCGGCATGTTCCTCTTCGCGACCGTCGGTTTCATCGTGGTCCAGATCGACCGGCAGCGGAAGCAGCGCGCCCAGCAGGTCACCGGCTCGCGCACGGAGTACCTCCGTTACCTCGGCAACGTCCGCAAGGTCGCCCGCGAGTCCGCCGACCAGCAGCGCCGCGCCCTGACCTGGCACCACCCCGACCCGGCGTCGCTCCCGGCACTGGCCGAGGAGCGCTCCCGGATCTGGGAGCACTCGACCAGCGACCCCAACTTCCTCCACGTGCGCTACGGCCTCTGCGCCCAGCCCCTGGCCCTCGAGCTGGTGCCCCCGGAGAGCGCGCCGATCGACGAGGTCGACCCGGCCGCCGCCTCCGCCCTGCACCGACTGCTGGTCGTGCACCGCCTGCAGCCCGACCTGCCCGCCTCGATCGACCTGCGCGCCTTCGACCGCGTGGAGCTCTGCGGCGACGAGGCCGAGGCCCGCGGCCTGGCCCGCGCCATGATCTGCTCCGCCACCGCGTTCCACTCCCCCGAGCACCTCGTCGTCGCCGTGCTCTCCTCCGAGCAGCACCTCGCGCACTGGGACTGGATCAAGTGGCTCCCGCACGCGCAGAGCACCCAGCTCACCGATGCTGTCGGCCCGATGCGGATGGTGACGACGTCGCTCGCCGACCTCGCGAGCCTGCTGCCGCCGGACCTGAGCGACCGGCCCCGCTTCGGCGCGGACGAGCGCCCGGCCACGCCTCACATCCTGCTGATCACCGACGACGCCGAGCTCCCACCCGGCAACCACGTCATCCCGCCCGACGGCCTGCACGGCGTCACCGTGCTGGACCTGCCGGCGCACTGGGGCGAGCTCGACGACCAGAGCCGGCTCCGCGTCCAGTTCGAGGACGCACCCGCCGACGGCGACGGCCGGGTGCCGGTGCTCGCGGTGCGGCTGCGCGAGGAGCCGGTCCGGGCCAAGGCCGACCAGTGCGACCTCGCCACCGCCGAGGCCTTCGCCCGCCGTCTCACGCCGCTCCACACGGTTGCCGCCGGCGCCACCGAGCCCGTCAGCGGCGAGATCACCGGTCCCACCGACTTCATGGACCTGCTCGGGCTGGGCGACGTACGCAGCTTCGAGCCCTCCGCCGCCTGGCGTCCGCGACCGGCCCGTGACCGGCTGCGCGTACCGATCGGGCTCGGCGAGGGAGGCGGCATGGTCCACCTCGACATCAAGGAGTCGGCCCAGCAGGGCATGGGCCCGCACGGGCTCGTGATCGGCGCGACCGGGTCGGGCAAGTCGGAGTTCCTGCGCACCCTCGTCCTCGGGCTGGCCATGACCCACTCCCCCGAGCAGCTCAACATGGTGCTGGTCGACTTCAAGGGCGGCGCGACGTTCGCCGGCATGTCCGACATGCCCCATGTCTCTGCGGTGATCACCAACCTCGCCAACGAGCTCACGCTCGTCGACCGCATGCAGGACGCCCTGTCCGGCGAGATGGTGCGCCGCCAGGAGCTGCTGCGCGACGCCGGCAACTACGCCTCGATCCGCGACTACGAGAAGGCCCGGGTCAGCGGCGAGGACCTGGTGCCGATGCCCTCGCTGTTCGTCGTCGTCGACGAGTTCTCCGAGATGCTCTCGGCCAAGCCGGAGTTCATCGACCTGTTCGTGGCGATCGGCCGCCTCGGCCGGTCCCTCGGGCTGCACCTGCTCCTCGCCTCGCAGCGCCTCGAGGAAGGGCGGCTCCGCGGGCTGGAGTCGCACCTCTCCTACCGGATCGGGCTGCGCACGTTCAGCGCGCAGGAGTCGCGCGCGGTCCTCGGCGTACCCGACGCCTACGAGCTGCCGGCGGTGCCCGGCCTCGGCTTCCTCAAGCCCGACCCGACCTCGCTGATCCGCTTCAAGGCGGCCTACGTCTCGGGCCCGCCGTCCGGGCGGGTGCGCATCCGCCGCGACGAGGGCGGCCACCTCCAGGGCATCTTGCCGTTCACGATCTCCGAGGTGCACAAGCTCGAGCTCCCCGACCACGAGCCCGAGCCGGAGCCGCAGGCCGAGCCCGACAGCCAGGAGACGCTGCTCGACATCGCCGTGGAGCACATGGTCGGTCACGGCCCCGCTGCCCACCAGGTGTGGCTGCCGCCGCTGGACGTGCCCGACACCCTGGACGAGCTGATGCCCGACCTCGCCGCCGACCCCGAGCTCGGGCTGGTCTCCAAGCAGTGGCGCGCACTGGGCGGGCTCGTCGTACCGCTGGGCACCGTCGACCGCCCCCGCGAGCAGCGCCGCGACACCCTCACCATCAACCTGAGCGGCTCGGGGGGTCACGTCGCGGTCGTCGGCGGCCCCCGCAGCGGCAAGAGCACCATGCTCCGCACGATCGTGACCAGCATGGCGCTGACCACGACCCCCCAGGAGTCGCAGTTCTTCGTGCTCGACTTCGGTGGCGGCACGTTCGCGCCGATGGTCAACCTGCCCCACGTCTCCGGCGTCGGCACCCGCTCCGAGCCCGACGTCGTACGACGGGTCATGGCCGAGGTCGGCGGGATCGTCGACCGCCGCGAGGCCTACTTCCGCGCCAACGGCATCGACTCGATCGAGACCTACCGCTCGCGCCGCGCGCAGGGCCGCGCCGACGACGGCTACGGCGACGTGTTCCTGGTCGTCGACGGCTGGAGCACCTTGCGCTCCGACTTCGACGACCTCGAGATGGAGATCCAGCAGCTCGCCTCACGGGGCCTGACGTTCGGTCTCCACATCGTCACCGGTGCGTCGCGGTGGGCCGACTTCCGCGCCGCGATGCGCGACCTGTTCGGCACCCGCCTGGAGCTGCGGCTCGGTGACGCGATGGACTCCGAGATCGACCGCAAGATCGCGCAGCTGGTGCCCACCGGGCGTCCGGGCCGCGGCCTGGTCCAGAGCAAGCTGCACTTCCTGGCCGCGCTGCCGCGGATCGACGGCCGGCCCGCCGCCGAGACGCTCGGTGACGGTGTCGACGAGCTGATCACCCGCGTCGCGGCGTCCTGGCGCGGCCCGACCGGACCCAAGCTGCGCCTGCTCCCCGAGCGCATCGACCTGGCCGCCGTCCGCGAGATGGTGGCTGCGAACGGCGACGGCTCGGGCGAGGCCGACCGCCGGATCCTGGTCGGCATCAACGAGAAGGAGCTCGCGCCGGTCGCGCTCAACCCCGACTCCGAGCCGCACCTGCTGATCTTCGGCGACGGCCGCTCCGGCAAGAGCGCGATCCTGCGCAGCTACGCCCACGAGGTCATGCGCACCCGCACGCCGAAGGAGGCCCAGCTCGTCGTCGTCGACTACCGGCGCTCGCTGCTGGGCGAGGTGCCGGAGGACTACCTGCTCAACTACCTCACCTCCGCCACCCAGGCGACGCCGGCGCTCAAGGACCTCGCGACCTACCTCGAGAGCCGGATCCCCGGGCCCGACGTGACGCCCGACCAGCTGCGCAACCGGTCGTGGTGGACCGGGGCCGAGGTGTTCGTGGTCGTCGACGACTACGACCTCGTCGCGACCCAGCAGACCTCGCCGGTGGCGCTGCTCCAGCCGCTGCTGGCGCAGGCCCGCGACGTGGGGCTGCACGTGGTCGTCGCCCGCCGCTCCGGAGGTGCGTCGCGGGCGCTCTACGAGCCGGTCATCCAGTCGCTGCGCGACCTCGCCATGCCCGGGCTGATGCTTTCCGGCAACCCCGACGAGGGCCCGCTGCTCGGCAACCTGCGGCCGGTCCCGCTGCTTCCGGGCCGCGGCCGGCTGATCACCCGCGACCGGGGCACCGAGATGATCCAAACCGCCTGGACGGAGCCGACGCTGTGAGGCGGCCGTTCCTGGTCGCGGCGACCGCCGCGACCCTGCTGCTGGCCGGCTGCAGCGGTGACGAGGAGCCCGAGGCGGACCCGACGCCCGCCCCCTCCGCGAGCGCGACCGCCAGCCCGACCCCCACACCGTCCGAGACGGAGTCCCAGTCGGCCCCCGCGGCTCCCGCGGCGACCGGCCCGGTGCACGAGACCAGCGCCTTCACCATCAGGGGGGCGACGCCCGACTACGTCTCCCGCGTGGTCTCCGGCGACGCGATCACGGCGCTGAGCGACCTCCGCGTCGGAGACAACGTCTACTTCTCCGTCAAGACCGGCTACGACGACGTCGCCCTCGAGCAGCTCACCGCCCAGTACGACACCTCCGCGACCTACATCGGAGACCTCGCGCGCGAGCCCGACACGGAGGTGGCCGGCGAGCCGGCCGTCCACTTCAGCGGCCGGATGAGCAGGACCCGCCACGCCGACGTCTACGTCATGCTGCGCGACGGCGTGGTCGTGGAGATCGACTTCGAGATGCTCTCCGACGAGCCGGACCGCAGCCGGACGATCGCCTCGATGCTGGCGACCTTCACCTGGAAGTGAGCGGAGCAGGAAAGTACGGAACGAAATCGACCCGGATCGTGCGAAGTTAGGTCGAAAACGTTCCGTACTTTCCGGAGGGTTCTCAGGTGTGCGTGTGCACGCCGGGCCCGTTGACCTTGAGGCTCGGCAGGTCGTCGAGGTTGTAGGTCAGCTCGAACGTGCGCCGGTAGCCGGTGTGGGCCACCCGCCAGCCGTCCGCCGTACGGACGTAGCGGTCGGTGTAGAAGGCCGCCCCCTCCAGCATGAAGCGGAACGCCTCGACGATCACCCTGTCCTGGAGGTACCAGTGCGCGGTGGCCTCGTCGCCCTCGATGGTGATCTCGGGGTGGTGCACCTGGTGCATGGTCAGCATCCCCTCGCCCAGGTTGTCCCGCATGTAGGTCACCAGCGCCGCGCGGTCGGCGAAGACCAGCCCGTTGTAGTCACCGGTCGCCTCGGGCAGGAAGCAGGCCTCGAAGGCGTCCCAGTCCTTGGTGTCGAGGGTGCGCAGGTAGCGGTACTTGAGCTGGCAGATGTCGTCGTAGTCGGTCACAGCGGCCAATCTAGCGACCTGTGTGGGCCGGATCACGTGACACGGCGACCCCTGAGACCTCGTTGTAACCGCTGGTCAATCTGCCGGCGATGTTGCCCGGGCAAGGTGGTCCCACCGAGAGAGACCGAACACCTGAGGGGGACCCCCGATGAACGCCGACATCACCACCGAGCACGAGACCGACCAGGCCCGCGAGAAGCGCGCCGCCTTCAAGCTGCGGCACGCCCGCGGCCTCACCACCCTGATGGACGAGCGCAGTGACCTGCGCGGCGTCCACGCCCTCGCCGACCTCGTCGACGACGCAGTCCGCTGGTCCGCGTGAAAGGGCTTCGCCCTTCCATTGGGAGAACTCGCTAGCGCTCGTTCTCCCGTCTACCGCCGACCGGTCTTGAACATGCCCCGCGCGATCTCTCGGGCCGCGGTGCGCATGAAGTCCTTGAAGGCGCTCGACCGCACGACGTCCCTGACCAGGCCTCCGTCGTCCTTCTCCTGGGGCGTACGACGGCTGGTCGGGGGCGTCTTGTCGTCAGCCGAGGGCTTGGCCTCGGCCTCCTCCTCGGCTCTCTTGCGGGCGCCCTCCTCGAGCCGCGTGGCGAGCTTCTCGCGGGCCGACTCGCGGTCGACAGGCTCGGCGTACTTGGCGTAGCGGGGACTGGCCTGGACCGTGGCGGTCATCGCCGCCGGGTCGCTCGGTGCCATCAGTGACTCGGGTGCCCGCAGCCGGGTCCAGGCGACCGGCGTGGGCGCGCCGCGCTCGTTCATCACGGTCACCACGGCCTCGCCGATGCCGAGACTGGTGATCACGGCGCCGAGATCGTCGTAGGCACTGGTCGGGTAGGTGTTGACGGTGGCCTTGAGCGCCTTGGCGTCGTTGGGCGTGTGGGCGCGCAACTGGTGCTGCACCCGGGAGCCGAGCTGGGCGAGCACGTCGTCCGGCACGTCGGTAGGGCTCTGGGTCACGAAGAACACGCCCACGCCCTTGGAGCGGATCAGACGCACCGTCTGGGCGACCTGCTGCAGGAACTCCTTCGACGCGTCGTTGAACAGCAGGTGCGCCTCGTCGAAGAAGAACACCAGCTTGGGCTTGTCGATGTCGCCGACCTCGGGCAGGTCGTGGAAGAGGTCGGCCAGCAGCCACATCAGGAACGTCGAGAAGACCGCCGGGCGGTCCTGCAGGTTGGGCAGCTCCACCAGGGAGATCAGCCCCCTGCCGTCAGCGGTCGTCTGCAGGAAGTCGGCGGACTCGAACTCCGGCTCGCCGAAGAACTGCTCGGCGCCCTGGTCCTGGAAGGCGATCAGCTCGCGCAGGATGACTCCCGCGGTCGCCGCCGACAGACCGCCGAGCTCCTTGAGCTCGGGCTTTCCCTCGTCGCTGGTGAGGTGGCCGACCACGGCCCGCAGGTCGGCCAGGTCGAGCAGCGGCAGCCCGGCGCGGTCGGCGTAGTGGAAGACCAGTCCGAGGCTCGACTCCTGGGTGTCGTTGAGGCCGAGGACCTTGCTCAGCAGGGTCGGGCCGAAGGCGCTCATCGTCACCCGGAGCGGGATGCCGGTGCCCTGCCCACCGAGCGCGTAGTACTCCACCGGGAAGCCGGTCGCCGCCCACTCCTGCCCGACCGACCTGGCGCGGGCTGCGACCTTCTCGCTCGTCTCCCCCGGCGTGGCCAGGCCGGAGAGGTCGCCCTTGATGTCAGCGGCGAAGACCGGCACCCCCTGGGTGCTCAGCTGCTCCGCGAGCAGCTGCAACGTCTTGGTCTTCCCGGTGCCCGTGGCGCCGGCCACCAGACCGTGCCGGTTGACCATGGCGAGCGGGATCCGGATGCGTACGTCGGACAGGGTCCCGGCGTCGAGCATCAGCCCGCCGAGGTCGAGGGCCGCTCCCTCGAAGGCGTAGCCGGGGGCGACCGCGGCGACCACCGGGCTCTCGGAACTCGGGGCGTCGGGCGTCTCCGTCATGGGCGCCAACATATGCGTTTGGTGGGTGGCGCTTATAGTCGCGGCGTGATCTTCAAACGCGTCGGGGAGGGGCGGCCCTACCCGGAACACGGCCTCTCCGCCAGCGCCTGGGCCCGCGTCCCGCCGCGGCAGGTGCGCCTCGACGAGCTGGTCACGACGAAGGACACCCTGCAGCTGGCGGCGCTGCTCGACGAGGACTCGACGTTCTACGGCGACCTCTTCGCCCACGTCGTGGAGTGGCGCGACGAGTACTACCTCGAGGACGGTCTCCACCGCGCCCTGCGCGCCGCCCTGCACCAGCGCAACGTGCTCCACGCGCGCGTGCACCGGCTGGAGGCCTGACGTGGCCTCGTTCCTCGCCGCCCGGCTGCGCACCGCCCTGACGCTCGGGGTGCTCGGGCTGCTGCTGGTCGTCGGCGTGGCCTGGGGCTGGTCGGCCGTCACCGCCCCCTTCCCCGAGTCGACCGACATCCCGATCTGCTCCGCCACGGCCGTCCCGGCGGGCACCAAGGTCTACCCCGACCAGGTCCTGGTCAGCGTCGCCAACTCCGGCACCCGCGAAGGCCTGGCCGGCCGCACGATGCAGCTGCTCACGGACGCCGGTTTCAGTGAGGGCCAGACCGACAACGCGCCGGCGGACGCCGATGTCGAGTTCGCCGAGATCTGGACCGACGACCCCAGCAACCCGGCCGTCCGCCTGGTCGCGGGCCGGCTCGGCGAACGGGCCAAGGTGGTCGAGGCCGAGAGCGACCTGCCGGGGGTCACCGTGATCGTGGGTGACGACTTCGTGAAGCTCGCCGAGGGCCGCAAGTGGACCCGGTCCGACCAGGACTCGGAGATCTGCAGCCCGCCGGACGAGGCCGACACCGACCAGGGTGTCAGCTAGCAGTCCGTCTAGGGCTCGTTGAGCCACTGGGCGAGCCGGCCACGCAGGCTCACCTGCCGCAGCCGTTCCTCGGTGCGCCAGCGCAGCTTGCGGGGCGTGACCACCAGCAGCTCGTCGCCATGGCGCAGCACCGTACGACGCTCGGGGACCTTGGCGTCCCCGTCGCGGATGATCAGGGCGACCGACGCCCCCGGCGGCAGCCGCAGCTCGCCCACCTCGACGCCGTGCATCAGCGACGCCGGGCTGATCGTGATCTGCAGCAGGTCGGCGGCGACCCGCTCGAGCGGCGCGGCCTCGAGGTCGAGGTCACGCGGCTCGAAACGCCGGGCCACGCCCAGCACCCGCGCGACGACCGGAAGCGTCGGCCCGGTCAGCAGCGTGTAGATCACGACCATGACGAAGACGATGTCGAAGAGCCGCTCGGCGTCCTCCACCCCCGCGGCCAGCGGGATCGTGGCGAAGACGATCGGGACCGCGCCACGCAGGCCGGCCCAGGACAGGAAGCCCAGCTCACGCCAGGGCATCGGCTGGATGCTCGCGCTGACGAGCACCGAGAGCGGCCGGGCGACGAAGGTGAGGACCAGCCCGGCGGCCATGGCGATCCCGACCGTCTCCAGCGAGATCCGGCTGGGCGAGAGCAGCAGGCCGAGCATCACGAAGAGACCGATCTGGGCGAGCCAGGCGATCCCCTCCGAGAAGGACCGGGTGGCCACACGGTGGGGGAGGTCGGAGTTACCGAGCACCAGCGCCGCGATGTAGACGGCGGCGAACCCGGAGGCGTGCAGCGCCGCGCCGCCGGCGTACGCGAAGATCGTGAGGCAGAGCACCGCGAGCGGGTAGAGGCCGGTCGCCGGCAGCGCCGCGCGGCGCATCACCCAGGCGCCCCCGAACCCGACCGCCAGCCCGAACAGCACTCCGGCGGAGAGCTCGAAGAGGATCGTCAGGATCATCATCAGCACGCCCTCGTCGGCGGCGGCGCCGGACGAGATCAGCGTCACCAGGACGACGGTGGGGGCGTCGTTGAGGCCCGACTCGGCCTCGAGCGAGCCGGTCAGCTTGCGCGGCAGCGGCACCACCCGCAGCACCGAGAACACCGCCGCCGCGTCGGTCGCGGAGGTCACCGCCCCGAGCAGCACGGCGGTCTCCCACGACAGCCCCAACAGGTAGTGGGAGGCGGTGGCGACCACGGCGACCGAGACGGAGAAGCCGATCGTGGCCAGCGAGACGCCCAGCCGCATCGCCGGCCGGATCTCGCGCCAGTTGGTGGTCAGACCGCCCTCGGCCAGGATCAGGACCAGCGCGGCGAAGCCCAGCGCATGGGCGAGCTCAGCATCCTCGAAGGTGATGCCGACGCCGGCCTCACCCAGGAGCACGCCCATCAACAGGTAGATCAGCAGGCTGGGCAGGCCCGCTCGGGTGCTGACCCGGACGGCCAGCACGGCCATGAGGGTGACGGCGGATCCCAGCAGCAGGAACGTCTCCAGCTGGTGGACGTCGAACGACATGTCACCTCGTCCTGCTTGGCGGGGCGGCGGGTGCGCAGTCTATCGGTGCCCGCCGGCCCCCTCGTCCCGGCCGACGTCAGGTGGTCGGGGTGTAGCCGGGCCGCCCGGAGGCGTCCCACTCCTCCCAGAACGAGGTGAACTCCTCACCGAGGAACGGGTCGCCGCCGGTCATGGCGATGCCGCCACGTCGTACGGTCCAGTCCCAGGGCGCGAGGTCCTGCGCGGCCGCGAGGTGGGTGCGGGCGTCCCCGGTGCGGCCGTTGCGCTGGAGGTGCGCCGCGACCCGGCGCTCGGCCAGTGCCCGCTGCTCCTCGTCGGTGCGCCGCGTCGGCTCGGCCCGGGCGCTCTCGGGCAGCACGCCGTCCCGCACCCAGGCGCGGAGCAGGTCGTGGTGCTGCTCGCTGCCGATCTTGGTGTACTCCACGAACTGGTCGTCGCCGGGCGCGATCGTCGGCGGCTTGACGATGTTGTCGTCCTCGTCGACCCACACCACCGAGGGCACGTTGGTGATGCCGTAGCGCTCGGCGGTGACGTGGGCGGTGTCCACGGCGACGGGGTACGACGGGTGGCCGGCCTCGATCCAGGGGCGGGAGTCCTCGGGGTCAGCGTCGAGGGCGACGGAGAACAGCTTGAGCCCGGTGTCGGCGAGCTCGTCCTGGAGCTGCTGCCAGCCGGCGAGCTCGTGGCGGCACCCGCACCACGACGCCCACGTGACGAGCACCCGCTTGCTGCCGGAGAGGTCGTCGAAGCTGACCGGGTTGCCGTCGACGTCGTTCAGCCTCAGCGAGGGGGCCTTGCCGTCGCGCAGCTCCTGCAGCCGGGCCTCGGCGGACGGCGCGAGGGCGACCACGCCCGAGGCCGCGTCACGGGCCGTGACGACACCGACCACGCCGGCCCACGCGTCGAGGTCGATCAGGTCCGGGTCGTCGGGATGCGCGACCTGACGTCCGAAGAGCGGCAGGCACACCTCGCCGCGGCACAGCCCGACCGGCTTGAGCGTCCAGCCGGTCGCTGCGGTGAGGTCCTCGGCGTGCGCGTAGCCGTCGGTGGTGCGCACCCGGTGCTCGTGACCGTCCACGTCGATCAGGGTCAGCATGGTGGTCAGGATCGCACGAAACTGAAACATGTTCTAGATTCTTGGTCATGAGCTCCAAGGGCACCGCCGTCCCCGCCGTCATCCCCGCCACCGACCTGCCCCGCGACGCGCCGTCGTACGACGTGGTGGTGGTCGGCTTCGGCATCGCCGGAGGCTGCGCGGCGCTCGAGGCGGCCCGCGCCGGCGCCTCGGTGCTGCTGCTGGAGAAGGCCGCCGTGCACGGCGGTACGTCGAGCATGTCGGGCGGCCACTTCTACCTCGGCGGTGGCACCGCCGTGCAGCTGGCGACCGGCCAGGAGGACTCCGCCGAGGAGATGTACAAGTACCTCGTCGCCGTCTCCAAGGACCCCGAGCCGGACAAGATCCGGGTCTACTGCGACGAGTCGGTCGAGCACTTCGGGTGGCTGGAGTCGCTCGGCTTCGAGTTCGAGCGCAGCTACTACCCCGAGAAGGCGGTGATCCAGCCCGGCACGCAGGGGCTGATGTTCACCGGCAACGAGAAGGTGTGGCCCTTCCGCGAGCAGGCCCGGCCCGCGCCGCGCGGCCACAAGGTGCCCGTACCCGGCGACACCGAGGGCACCCGGATCGTGATGGACCTGCTGCGCGACCGGATCGCGGAGGCCGGCGTCACCGTCCGCTACGAGACGGGCGTGACCAACCTGGTCACGGCCGAGTCCGGCGAGGTCGTCGGGGTCGCCTGGCGCTCCTTCGACGAGACCGGCTTCGTGTCGGCACCGTCGGTGGTCGTGGCTGCGGGTGGTTTCGTGATGAACCCCGACATGGTCGCCGAGCACACGCCGGCCCTGGGCTCCAAGCTCTTCACGCTCGGGTCGACGTACGACGACGGGCTGGGCATCCGCCTCGGCCAGTCCGTCGGCGCCGAGCTCAAGCACATGGACGAGCCGTTCATCACCGCGCCGATCTACCCGCCGTCGGTGCTGGTGAAGGGGCTGCTGGTCAACCAGTCGGGCGAGCGGTTCGTCGCGGAGGACAGCTACCACTCGCGCACGTCGCAGTTCGTGATGGAGCAGCCCGACTCGGCGGCGTACCTCATCGTCGACAGCGAGCACGTGGAGTACCCCAAGATGCCGCTGGTCCCCCTCATCGACGGCTACGAGACCGTCGAGGAGATGGCCTCCGTACTGGGGCTGCCCGAGGCGACGCTGCAGGAGACGCTCGACCGCTACAACACCCACGCCGAGCGCGGCGAGGACCCCGACTTCCACAAGGCCGCCGAGTGGCTGGCCCCGCAGTCGGTCGGCCCGTGGGCGGTCTTCGACGTCCGCCTCGGCCACGCGCTCTACGCCGGCTTCACCCTCGGCGGCATCCGGGTCACCGTCGACGGCGAGGTCCAGCGCCCCGACGGCTCGGTCGTCCCCGGCCTCTACGCCGCCGGCGCGTGCGCGTCCAACCTCGCCCAGGACGGCAAGGGCTACTGCTCCGGCACCCAGCTCGGCGAGGGGTCCTACTTCGGTCGACGGGCCGGGCGTCACGCCGCTGCGGCGCGGGCGAAGCGAGCCGACTAGCCTCGGGCGAGTGACCGACCGCCTCCAGGTGGCGCAGCGCGCCAACGTGCCGCCGTTCCACGTGATGGACCTGCTGGAGGCGTCGGCGCAGCGGCAGCGCACGCACGGCGACGTGCTCAACCTGCTGGCCGGGCAGCCGAGCACGGGCGCGCCGGAGCCGGTGCGCGCCGAGGCCGTGCGGCTCCTCGGCACCGGCGACCCGCTCGGCTACACGCCGGCGATCGGGATCCTCGAGCTGCGCGAGGCGATCGCGGGACACCACCGCCGGGCGCACGGCATCGAGGTCGGACCCGAGGACGTGGTCGTCACCACGGGCTCCAGCGGCGGGTTCCTGCTGGCGTTCCTGGCCGCGTTCGAGGTCGGCGACCGCGTGGCGATGGCCCGGCCGGGCTACCCCTGCTACCGCAACGTCCTCACCGCGCTCGGGTGCGAGGTCGTCGAGATCGCGACCGGCCCCGAGACCCGCTTCCAGCCGACCGTCGAGCAGCTCACCGAGACCCACGCGCGCACCCCGCTCAAGGGCGTCGTGGTCGCCAGCCCGGCCAACCCGACAGGCACCATGCTGCTGCCGGCCGAGCTCGCGGCGATCGCCCGCTGGTGCGACGAGCACCAGGTTCAGCTGATCTCCGACGAGATCTACCACGGCATCGAGTACGCCGGCATCGACGGAGGCGCCACGCTGGCCCGGTCCGCGTGGGAGACCAGCCGCGAGGCGGTGGTGTTCTCGAGCTTCTCGAAGTACTTCTCCATGACCGGCTGGCGGATCGGCTGGATGCTGGTCCCCGAGCGGCTGCGCCGCGCGGTCGACGTACTCACCGGCAACTTCACGATCTGCCCACCGGTGATCGCCCAGCGCGCCTGCCTCGCGGCCTTCGACGACGCGTCGTACGCCGAGCTCGACGGCCACGTACGTCGCTACGCCGGCAACCGGCGGCTGCTGCTCGACACCCTGCCCGAGCTGGGCATCACCCGGCTGGCCCCGGCCGACGGTGCGTTCTACGTCTACGCCGACGTCGGACACCTGACCCAGGACTCGATGGCCTTCGCCCACGACCTGCTCGCGACCACCGGGGTCGCGGTCGCGACCGGCGTCGACTTCGACACCGTCGAGGGCCAGCACCACATCCGGCTCAGCTTCGCCGGCCCGCGCTCCGACATCGAGGAGGCACTGGCCCGCCTGGAGACCGTCTGGACCTGACCCCGCCGGGATAGTCCCCGGGTCAGCGCAGCCCGGCCAGCAGCCCCTTGCGGATGACGCCGTTGCGGACCCGCTGCGGGTGGTCGCCCACCTTGGTGGTGCTCACGATCCGCGCGGTGCGATAGCTGATCCGCGAGACGGTGTCGGAGCCCGACCACGAGATGTAGCAGTAGCGGCCGTCCCAGCTGGGCGTCACCCAGTAGGGCTTCAGCCCGCCCTTGATCAGCGGACTGCGCTTGTCGGTCCGGGCGTCCACGACGGTGGCGTAGTCGGACATCGTGCCGGCCACGCAGAGCTTGGTGCCGGCGGGGTTCATCGCGATGCCGTGGTGGGCGGAGTCGAGCAGGTACTGCTCGCGGGGCGTGTCCTTGATCAGGTTGGGCAGCCGGCGCACGTGCGTGATCCGGCCGGTCCGGCGGTCCATCTGCACGAAGCCGTGGAAGAACGAGAGCTGGAAGTAGATCTTCTTCTCGTCGGGCGACAGGGTCAGCGGACGTACGGCGGTGCTCACGTCGTCCAGCCCCCGCTCGTCGAGCGCCTTGCGCAGGTTGTAGCGGCGCAGGATCTTGAACGTCCTGGCGTCGACGATCTGCAGCACCCGCTCCTGCTTGGTCGGGTCGAGCGCGGGGTCGTCGAGCGGGCTGTAGACCATGCCGATGCTGGCGTGCAGGATCTTGCGGCCGCCGTCGATGAAGACGCTCTCGTGGGGCGAGCCACCGGAGGCGAACTTGCCGACCTGCTTGCCGTCGGAGACCCGCAGCACGTGGACGACGTTGCCGGTGGACGCGCTCACGACGACCCGCTTGCCGTCGGGCGAGACGGCCATGTGGTCGGAGCGCACGCCCGCGACCGCGAAGCGCCACACGATCTTCTTGGTGCGCAGGCTGATCGCGACCACGTCGCCGAACGACGGCCGCGAGATGACCACCAGGCGCCCGTCGTTGGAGGAGTACATGTCGTCGACGAACTGGTCGTTGCCCTCGCCGATGAGCTCGCGGATCGCGAGGAAGTAGGCCAGCCGGTAGGGGTTGGTGGCGATCTCCTGCATGCGGGCGTCGTAGTCGGGGATCACGTTGATCCGCGCCAGCCGCTTGAACGTCGTGGGGTCGAGCAGGTCGGCGGTGCCGGACCAGTTGTTGCCGACGAAGACCACCCGGCGTACGTCGTCGCTCACCGTCGTCGGGCCACTGTCCGCTGCTGCCGAGGCCGCCGTGACCGGGCCGAGACCGGTCAGGGCCACGACCGCACCGAGGGCCGTCACCGCCACACGACGCAGGGCAAACCGCTTCATTTCTGCTCCTTCGGGACCACTGGGGCCATGATCTTGCCTGTGGAAAGGGGTTTCGACCCAGTTCAACGAGGGAATGCGAGCAACGACACGAGCACTGACACGGGGCCGCGGACAGGACGTGACGATGTACGGCGACACCGACGCGCTGCGCAGGCGCGCCGACCAGCTGCGCGAGCAGGGGGTCGACGTGCGCGCGCTCGCCGACCAGCTCGTGGCCCAGACCGAGAACCTCGGCTGGACCGGCCGGGCGGCGGAGTCGATGCGGCTGCGCATCCGCGAACGCGCCGCCCACCTGCGTGGCGCCGCCGGCGAGCACGACACCGCCGCCGACTCCCTCGAGCGGCACGCGCAGGAGGTCGCACGCCTCCAGGACGCGATCGCCGACCGGGAGCGCAAGGCGGCCTCCCTGGTGGCGGAGGCCCGGACCCGCGTCGCGCAGGTGGAGGCGGCCAACGAGGGCGCCGACCCCGCCGTACGCCGGGTGGCCGACCCCGACGACCTCGTCCTGGCCGCCTTCGCTCCCCCGCCCCCCGGGCACAAGGACTGGCTCGCCGTCGACCTGCCCGGACTGCGAGAGGACACGAGCGACTCGTGAGCATCATCGACCTCAGCACTCCGCCGCCGGCCGCGAGCGGGCTGCTCGACGCGTTGCCGCGGCGTGCGGCGCTCACGCTGGCCGAGCTGCGCCTGGTCGCTGAGCACGCCGGAGGTGCCCCGCTCCCGTTCGACCTGGTCGCGCCTCCCGAGGCGGCGCCGCTCGAGGGCCGTCTCGGCCAGAGCCGCGGCTCGACCGAGGACCAGGCCTACCTCGACGCGGTGGCCTCGCTCCACGACGCCGCCGACTCGTTGACCCGCCGCGGCCTGATGGTCGGCGCGACCGTCGACGAAGGGCTGCGCGGTGCCGTCGGGCTGCTCGCCACCCCGACCCTGGCGCTCGACCTCGACGTCGTGGCCGGCCCGGTGCAGGCCAAGGCCTGGCACCGCCAGGCCGGCGACGCCGTCGCCACGCTCGCCACCGTCGACGGCATCGTCTTCGAGCTGGCGTGGTTCCCCAACGCCCACTGGCCCTCCGAGCTGGCCCGGGTCGCGGTGATCCCCGAGGACCTCGAGCTGCAGCCCTCGGGCGTCCCCGAGCTGGTCGACCTCCCCTACGAGCTCGTCGACGCGGCGATCGAGGCGGCCGCGAGCTCCCGCTCCGACCTGCTCCCCGTGCTGGCCTCGCAGCACGCCGACGGCGTGCTCGGGCCCGACGGCCGGCCGCTCGGCGAGAGCGAGGTGGTCGCCGTGCTCACCGCCCTGAGCGGCGAGGCGCGCGGACGCGTCCGGGCCATGGTGGCCGACGTCTCGAGCGAGACCACGACGGTGGTCGGCGTGGTCTCGTGGGTGCTGCTGGCCGACGGCTGGCGGGCCCTGTGCCCGCACCAGTCCGACGGCGACCTGCGCGTCCGCGTACGACGGGTGGAGGCGGCCGACCTGGCTCCCCACCTCGCCCCGGTGCTCGCGGAGGTGTCGTCGTGAGCGACCACACCACGCACGAGTCGGTGCTCCGCGCGGCGGCGCTCGAGGAGCGGGAGGAGCCCGCCACCGAGGCGGAGGCCCGCGAGCTCGCCGACAAGTACGACCGGATGATGCGGCTCGCCGACCTCTTCGACGCCGCCGGCGAGGAGATGCGCGAGCGGGCCGAGCTCGGCACCGCCATCGTCAACGACCCGGCGCTGGCCGAGTCGGCGCCCCTGGCGCCGGCCAGCCACGCAAGCGCCGAGGACGACATCCGCTCCGCCTCCACCGGACCGCACGGCCTGCTCACCCGCTCGATCGAGCTCGACGCCGACGCGCTGGTGCTGCGGGCGACCGTGCTCACCTACCGCTGGATCGACGACCTGCAGGCCGCCGCCTACAAGACCCTCGGCTCGATCGCCGGCCGGGCGATCGGCTACCTCGCGCCACAGGTCGCACTCGGCGGCGCGATCGTGTCGGCGGGGCTGATCGAGACCGACGCGCTCGACCGCGACGGCGTCGCCGCCTACCTCAACGAGCTCGCCGAGAACAACCCCGAGCTGATGGAGCACGTCACCAGCGGGGGCGGCGGGCTCCTCGACGGGCTGCAGATGCGCTCCCTGCTGACGGCCGGCATCCTCTCCGGCGAGCACGGCCGGCTCGCGGCCCGCGGTGGCCTGCGCGCGCTGGGGGTCGCCCCGCTGGC
>JBAZRQ010000002.1:0-22628 GCA_041662925.1 Nocardioides sp.
GCACGGGTCCTTCGCCGAGGCGATGGACGAGGTGGTCGTGTGCGTGATGAGCCAGTCCGACGTACGCCGGCTGCTGCTCGGCGACCCACGCATCGCGACGCGGATCGCCGAGACCATGGGCCGACGCTTGAGCGAGCTGGAGCAGCGGCTCAGCGACGCGGTCTTCAAGTCGGTGCCCGAGCGGGTCGCTGGTGCCGTCGCCACGTTGGCCGAGGGGCGCAGCCGGCTGCGCGGCGGGCAGGTGCGGATCACCCACGAACAGCTGGCTGCGCTCGCCGGCACGTCGCGGGAGACGACCACCAAGGCCCTCGGCGACTTCGCCGACAGTGGTCTGATCACCCTGGGCCGGGGACGGATCACCGTGCTCGACCTCGGCGGGCTGCGGGCCCTCGGTGGCTGAGGCGTTCCGGATCCGGATCCTTCAGGTGCCGGACTGCCCGCTCGTGGGCCGGCTCATCGATGACGTGGAGGAGTGCCTCGCTGACCTCGGCATCAGTGAGCCGGTCGAGATCGTCGTGGGTGACCACCCTTCGCCCACCCTCGTCATCGACGGCCTCGACGTTGCCACCGGCAGGGCGGTGGAAGGCGATCCGCGGTGTCGCCTGGATCTTCCGTCCAGGGATCAGATCCGTGCGGCCGCCCGGGCGCTCTAGTGCGCGGAGAGCCCACAGCCGAGACGGCCGTGGCGCTCGGCCGGCCTCGGGTCAGCTGGGGGAGACCAGCGCCGCGTACTTGCGCCGGTGCCGCGGCTCGAGGATCGCCTTGAGGATCAGCGCGAGCTGGCGCTCGACGTAGTCCTCGAGGGACAGGGTGCGCTCGAAGTACCAGTGCTTGAGCGCCCAGGCGTGGGCCAGCAGCAGCAGGTCGTAGGCCGCGAGGTCGACGTCGGGCACGTCGAACAGCCCGGCGTCGACACCCTCGCGGAGGGCGGCGCGCAGCGGCTCGCTCGTCTGGACCTCGAGGTCCTTGATCCTGGCCCGGCCGGCTTCGTCGAGGCTCTTGGTCTCGCGGTAGGTGAGGACCGCCGCGTGCCGACGCTCGTCGATGACCACGCAGTAGGAGCGGAACGCCGCGGCCAGGCGGTGGACCGGGTCGGGGCCGGCGGCCTCGACCGCGGCGGGCACGTCCGTGGCAAACGAGTCGAGGACCCCGACGATGACGGCCAGCAGCAGGTCGTCCTTGCCGCCGAAGTAGCGGTAGATCAGCCCCACGCTGACGCCGGCCTCCGCGGCGACCGCCTGCATGGACACCGCGTTGGACCCGTCGCGCTCCATCAGCCGGGCGGCGGCCTCGAGCAGCTGCGCGCTGCGCTGCTCCGCGCGGGCCTGCTTGGCGGCATCGGCGGGGTCGAGCTGGACGGCGGACGTCATGAAGCCTCCTGGTGGGGTGAATCCTCGTTCATCATACCCATGCAAACCCTTGACAAGGATGATAAATGAATCTACGTTCATTTGAAATGAAGCACAGTTCACTTACAAGCATCAGGGGTCAGCGATGACATTCGAGGACATCACCTACACCGTCGAGGAGTCGGCGGCCGTGATCACCATCAACCGGCCCGAGCGCTACAACGCGTTCCGGGCCAGGACCGTCGAGGAGCTGATCAAGGCCTTCCGGCTGGCCTGGGCCGATCGGCAGGTCCAGTCGGTGATCCTGACGGGCGCCGGCGAGAAGGCGTTCTGCACCGGCGGTGACGTGAAGCAGCGGGCCGAGACCGGCGACTACGGCCCCAGCGAGTCCGGCATGTTCGAGATCGGCAACCTCCACAAGCTGATCCGCGACATCCCCAAGCCCGTGATCGCCGCCGTCAACGGCGTCGCCGTCGGCGGTGGCCACGTGCTGCACGTCCTGTGCGACGTCTCCCTCGCCAGCGAGACCGCCCGCTTCGGCCAGGCCGGACCCAAGGTCGGCTCCTTCGACGCCGGCTTCGGCTCGGCCTACCTCGCGCGGGTCGTGGGGGAGAAGAAGGCACGCGAGATCTGGTTCTGGTGTCGCATGTACGACGCCCAGGAGGCGCTGGCGATGGGCCTGGTCAACAAGGTCGTGCCCGCCGAGCAGCTGCTCGAGGAGGCCAAGAAGTGGGCGGCGGAGGTCGCCGAGAAGAGCCCCACCGCGATCCGCTTCCTCAAGCAGTCCTTCAACGCCGACACCGACCACCAGGCCGGCTACAGCAACATGGCGATGACCGCCCTGGACCTCTTCACCGCCTCGCCCGAGGGGCTCGAGGGGGCCGCCGCGTTCGCGGAGAAGCGCACCCCCGACTTCAACCAGCACGTCAACTGGCACTGAGCCAGAAGAGGCCGAGGGACACGCCATGTACTACGCCGACGACGAGGACCAGGAGGCGTTCCGGCAGGAGATCCGCCGGTTCGCCGCCAAGACGCTCGCCCCGCACTACCAGTCCGACGACAAGGCCGCGGTCTTCCGCCGTGAGCTGGCGCTGGACCTGGCCGGGATGGGCCTGACCGGGCTCCGCATCCCCGAGGAGTACGGCGGCCAGGAGGCCACCGCGGTCATCGCCGGGGTGGCAGCCGAGGAGGTGGGCCGCGCGGACTTCAACGCGACGTACCTCATCATCAACACCGCCCTGATCAGCGACGTGATCGTGCGCAACGCCACCGACGAGCAAAAGGCGGCGTGGCTGCCGGGCATCGCCAGCGGCGAGACGGTCCCGTGCATCTGCATCACCGAGCCCGGTCATGGCACCGACGCGGCCGGCCTCGAGCTCAAGGCAGTGCCGAACGCAGCGGGCCCGACCGGGGGCGGGTGGACGCTGCACGGCGAGAAGACCTCGATCACGCTCGGCATGGCCAGCGACCGGGCCGTGGTGCTCGCGCGCACCGGAGGCCCCGGTGCGAGGGGCGTCAGCGCGTTCTGGGTCGACCTGGACCACCCGAGCGTGTCGCGGGCGGCGTTCGACGACCTCGGCGCGCGCTCCATCGGGCGGGCGTCGCTGCACTTCGACGGCACCCCCGTCGGCCGCGACGCCCTCATCGGCGCCGAGGGCGACGGCTTCGTCTCGGTCATGCAGGGCTTCGACTACTCCCGCGCGATCATCGGGCTGGCCTGCCTCGGCGCCGCCCAGGCGAGCCTCGACGAGGCCCTCCAGTGGGCCCGGGACCGGGAGGCGTTCGGCAAGCCGATCGGCACCTTCCAGGGTGTCGCCTTCCCGCTCGCCGAGCAGGCGACGTACGTGAAGGGCGCCCGGCACGTCTGCTACGAGGCGCTCTGGCGCAAGGACAACGACCTCGACCACTCCTCCGAGGCCGCGATGGCGAAGTTCTGGGCGCCGAAGCTCTCCGCCGAGGTGATCCACCAGTGCCTGCTCATCCTCGGCCACCTCGGCTACTCGACCGAGAGCCCCGTCGGGCAGCGCTTGCGCGACGTCATCGGCCTCGAGATCGGCGACGGCACCGCCCAGGTCTCCAAGCTCGTCATCTCCCGGGCCCTGTTGGGCCGCGCCTACGCACCCTGACCACCGACCACCCCCACCACCCACGCAGGGAAAGGCATCACCATGGGCAAGCTCGACCACAAGATCGCGATCGTGACCGGCGCCGGCCAGGGCATCGGCAAGGCCATCGCCGAGCGCCTGGCGGCCGACGGCGCGACCGTCGTCGTCACCGACATCAACGAGGGTGCCGCCAAGGACACCGCGGCTGCGCTCGGCAACGACTCCGTCGGCCTGCACACCGACGTCACCGACCGTGACTCGGTCAACGACATGGTCGCCCAGGTGACCGCCCGGTTCGGCCGGATCGACGTGCTCGTCAACAACGCGGGCTGGGACAAGGCCGAGCCGTTCGTCGACTCCGAGCCGGAGACCTGGGACCGGGTCATCCAGATCAACCTCTACGGCGTGCTCAACACCTCCAAGGCGGTGCTGCCGATCATGGCCGCGCAGGGATCGGGCCGGGTCGTCAACCTCGGCTCCGACGCCGGCCGGGTCGGCTCCTCGGGGGAGGCCGTCTACTCGGCGGCCAAGGGCGCGGTCATCGCCTTCACCAAGGCGACCGCCCGTGAGATGGCGCGCAGCCAGGTCGCCATCAACTGCGTCTGCCCCGGCCCCACAGACACCGCCCTGTTCGCCAGCATGGGCGGGGAGAAGCTGCGCGAGGCGCTCACCAAGGCGATCCCCTTCCGCCGCCTCGGCCAGCCCGACGACATCGCCAACGCGGTCGCCTTCTACGCCTCCGACGAGGCAGCCTTCATCACCGGCCAGACCGTCAGCGTCAGCGGCGGACTGACGATGGTCTGACCGGCCACCGACCCCCAACGACTCCGGAGCCGCAGCCATGTTCGAGACCACCCTCACGCCCGCCCAGGTCGAGAAGTTCACCGAGGCCGGCTACTGGCGCAACCGCACCATCACCGACTTCCTCGACGAGGCGGCGGCCGCCACCCCGGACAAGCCGGCGTTCATCGACAGCCGGACCCAGGTGAGCTTCGGTGAGCTCAAGCAGCAGGTCGACCGCTGCGCCCTCGGGCTCCTCGAGCTCGGGATCGAGCCGGGTGACGTCATCTCCTTCCAGCTCCCCAACTGGGTCGAGTGGGTCGTCGTGCACTACGCGGCCAGCCGGATCGGCGCGGTCAGCAACCCGCTGATCCCGATCTACCGCGAGCGCGAGGTCGGCTTCATGGTGGGGCTGGCGAAGTCGCGGCTGATCGTGGTCCCGCAGGAGTTCCGGGGCTTCGACTACCCGGCCATGGTCGAGGGGATGCGCAACGACTGGCCCGCCCTCGAGCACGTCCTCGTCGTGGGCGGGCCGAGCGGTCCGACCTCCTGGGAGGAGTTCATGGCCACCCCGTGGGAGGAGCGACGCGACGCCGCCGAGCTGGACGCCGTACGCCCCGACCCCAACGCGGTGACGCTGTTGATCTTCACCTCGGGCACCACCGGCGAGCCCAAGGGCGTCATGCACACGCACAACACGGTCGTCTCCGCCAACGACGCGCTGCCCGAGCGCCTGGGCATCACCGCCGACACCGTGTTCCACATGGCCTCGACGCTGGCCCACCTGACGGGTTTCCTGTACGGCGCCCGGCTCAGCGTCCAGAACGGCGCGACCTGCGTGCTTCAGGACGTCTGGGACGCCGCCACCTTCGTGGACCTCGTCGAGCGCCACGGCATCACCTACACCTCAGCCGCGACGCCCTTCCTCCACGACCTGCTGAAGGTGCCCGGGCTCGACGAACGCGATCTCTCGTCCCTCACCCGGTTCTGCTGCATGGGCGCCCCGATCCCGCGGGTGCTGGTGCGCGAGGCCCGCGACCTGCTGCCCGGTCTCGCGGTGCTCGGCGGCTGGGGCCAGACCGAGGAGGGGCTGGTCACGCTCGGCATCCCCGGTGACCCGGAGGACAAGGTCATCGACACCGACGGCTACCCGTTCCCCGGCATGGAGGTCCGCGTCGTCGACTTCGGCGGTGCCGCGCTGCCCGCAGGCGAGGAGGGAGCCCTCCAGGTGCGCGGCCCGTTCGTCTTCGTCGGCTACGCCGAGCGTCTCGAGATGACGCGCGCGCTCTACCGCCCGGACCCGGACGGCGACTGGTTCGACACCGGCGACCTGGCGCACATCGACGCCGAGGGCTACCTGCGCATCTCGGGCCGCACCAAGGACGTGATCATCCGTGGTGGCGAGAACATCCCCGTCTCCTACGTCGAGAACGTGCTCTACGAGCACCCCGACGTCGACAGCGTCGCGCTGGTGGCAATCCCCGACCCCCGGCTCCAGGAGCGGGCCTGCGCGTGCCTCGTCCTGAAGCCCGGCGCGCCCGAGCTCACCTTCGCCGCCTTACAGGAGTTTCTCGCCACCAAGGGTGTGGCCAAGCAGTACTGGCCGGAGAAGCTCGTCATCCTGGACGACTTCCCCAAGACCGCGAGCGGCAAGATCCAGAAGTTCCAGCTCCGCGACTCCGTGGCGGGGACGGCATGACCACCCACGAGACCCCGGGAGCCTGAGATGGACCTGTCCCTGAGCGACGAGCAGCGCAGCTTCCAGCAGCTGGCGCGCACCTTCCTCGACAAGGAGGTCGTGCCCTACCGCGCCCAGTGGGACCGCGACGAGTCGGTCGACACCCGGATCATCCCGATGCTGGGCGAGATCGGGTTCTTCGGGCTGACCATCCCCGAGGAGTACGGCGGTCTCGGCGGCGACTACATCACCTACTGCCTCGGCATGGAGGAGCTCGGCCGGGCCGACTCGTCCGTCCGCGGCATCGTGTCGGTCTCGATGGGTCTGGTCGGCAAGGTGGTGCTGTCGCACGGCACCGAGGAGCAGAAGCAGGAGTGGCTGCCCGGCATCGCGACCGGCACCAAGCTCGCGTGCTTCGGGCTGACCGAGCCCGACAACGGCTCCGACCCGGGTCACCTCAAGACCCGGGCGACCCGCCAGGGCGGCGACTACGTCATCAACGGCTCCAAGATCTTCATCACCAACGGCACCTGGGCCGACGTCTGCCTGGTCTTCGCCCGGACCGGTGGCGAGGGGCCCAAGGGGATCTCGGCCTTCCTGGTCCCGACCGACACCCCCGGCTTCGGCCGCACGGAGATCCACGGCAAGCTCGGGCTGCGCGGCCAGGCCACCTCCGAGCTGTCCTTCGACGACGTCCGGGTGCCCGCCTCCGCGATGCTCGGCGAGGAGGGCCAGGGGTTCGCGATCGCCATGCACTCCCTCGACAAGGGCCGGGTCTCGGTGGCCGCCGGCTGCACCGGCATCGTGGCCGGCTGTCTGGAGGCGGTGGTCGACTACTCCACCCAGCGCCAGCAGTTCGGACGACAGCTCGCGTCGTTCCAGATGATTCAGGACCTGATCGCCCAGATCTCCGTCGACGCCGACGCCGCACGCCTGCTCACCTGGCGCGCGGCCGACCTGATCGAACGGGGGGAGCCGTTCGGTGTCGAGGCCTCCAAGGCCAAGTACTTCGCCTCCGAAGCCGCCGTCCGGGCCGCCAACCACGCGATCTCCGTCTTCGGTGGCTACGGCTATGTCGACGAGTACCCCGTGCAGAAGTACATGCGAGACGCTCGGGTGATGACGCTCTACGAAGGCACCAGCCAGATCCAGAAGCTCCTCATCGGGCGCGCCGAGACCGGCGTCAGCGCCTTCCTCTGACCACGTCCACGAAGGGACACACCGCCATGGGCACCACCCCGCAGAGCCCGCTGGGCTTCTTCGCCACCGACACCCTCCTCAGCGAGGAGGACATCGCGATCCGCGACACGGTCCGCAAACACGTCGAGGACAAGATCAAGCCGCAGCTGGCGGGCTGGTACGAGTCGGCCACGATCCCCGCGCGCGAGCTCGCCAAGGAGCTCGGCTCCCTCGGCGTGCTGGGCATGCACCTGGAGGGCTACGGCTGCGCCGGCACCAGCGCCACGGCGTACGGCCTGGCCTGTATGGAGCTCGAGGCCGGCGACTCCGGGCTGCGCTCGCTGGTGTCCGTCCAGGGGTCACTGGCGATGTTCGCGATCTGGAAGCACGGCACGGAGGAGCAGAAGCAGGAGTGGCTGCCCCGCATGGCCGCGGGGGAGGCGATCGGCTGCTTCGGCCTGACCGAGCCGGACTTCGGCTCCAACCCCGGCGGGATGCGCACCCGCGCCAAGCGGGACGGGGTCGACTGGGTCCTGACCGGCAACAAGATGTGGATCACCAACGGGTCGGTGGCCGACGTCGCGGTGGTCTGGGCGCAGACCGACGAGGGGATCCGCGGCTTCGTGGTGCCCACGGACACGCCGGGCTTCTCGGCTCCGGAGATCAAGCAGAAGATGTCGCTTCGGGCGTCGGTGACCTCCGAGCTGGTCCTCGACAACGTGCGGCTGCCGGACTCGGCGGTGCTGCCGGGCGTGACCGGGCTGGCGGGGCCGCTGTCGTGCCTCAACGAGGCACGGTTCGGGATCGTCTTCGGCGCCCTGGGCGCCGCGCGCGACTGCCTGGAGACCGCGATCGCCTACGCCCGGCAGCGGGAGATCTTCGACAAGCCGCTGGCCGGCTTCCAGCTCACCCAGGCCAAGATCGCGGACATGTCCCTGGAGCTCGGCAAGGGGATGCTGCTCGCGCTGCACCTCGGCCGGCTCAAGGATGCCGGGACCCTCGACCACCGCCAGGTCAGCCTCGGCAAGCTCAACAACACCCGTGAGGCGATCAAGATCGCGCGGGAGTGCCGCACCATCCTGGGCGCCGCCGGCATCACGCTGGAGTACCCGCTCATGCGGCACGCCAACAACCTCGAGTCGGTGCTCACCTACGAGGGCACCTCCGAGGTGCACCAGCTGGTGATCGGCCAGGCGCTGACAGGGCACGCGGCCTACCGCTGAGCCAGGTTGGTGGGGCACCATTCCGCGGCGCTGCTCGGGGACGGCACTTGGTCCCAGACGGCCGGGTCGGAGGACCCTGGCCTTTGGTCCCTCGGCTCAACAGGCTGAAGGCATGGCGGCACCAGAAGCCCACGTCCGGCCTGCAGTGGAGAAGGAAGCGGTCGGGGGTGGTGGCGGTCTCGCCGCCAGCGCTCAGCACGCAGGCAAGGTCTACGGCACCGGCGAGACGGCGGTGACTGCGCTCGACGACGTGACGCTCGAGCTGCCCGCGGGGCAGTTCACCGCGATCATGGGGCCTTCGGGATCGGGCAAGTCGACGCTGATGCACTGCCTCGCGGGCCTGGACACCCTGACGACCGGCAAGGTGCTCATCGGCGCGACCGACCTGGCCACGCTCTCGGACCGGGAGCGGACGATCCTGCGCCGGGACCGGCTCGGATTCGTCTTCCAGTCCTTCAACCTGATGCCGATGCTCACCGCCGAGGAGAACATCACGCTGCCCGCCGACCTGGCCGGGCGCACCCCCGACCCGGCGTGGCTGGAGACCGTGGTCGCCAAGCTGAACATCGGAGACCGGCTGCGCCACCGGCCTTCCGAGCTGTCCGGTGGTCAGCAGCAACGAGTCGCCGTGGGCCGGGCGCTGATCTCGAAGCCCGAGGTCGTGTTCGCCGACGAGCCCACCGGAGCGCTCGACTCGAAGTCCGGCACCGAGCTGCTCCAGTTCCTGCGTTCGGTCGTCGACGACCTGGGGCAGACGGTGGTGATGGTGACCCACGACCCGGGAGCGGCGGCGTACGCCGACCGGGTGGTGTTCCTCGCCGACGGCGCCATCGTCGAGGAGCTGGTCGGCCCCACCAAGGAGGGCGTGCTGGAGATCATGGGTCGGTTGGGCGGCTGAGGATGCTCAAGGTCTCGCTCCGCAACCTGCTGGTCAACAAGCTGCGTCTCTTCCTGACCGTTGCGGCCGTGACCGTCGGCGTCACCTTCGTGTCGGGAACGTTCGTGCTCTCCGACACCATGGTGAAGGCCTTCGACGAGCTCTACGACGGCCTGACCTCCGGCACCGACGTCGTGGTGCGGTCCGAAGCCGCCTACGAAGCAGACATCGCCACGACCGGCGGCCAGGTCCGACCACTCGACGAGAGCATCGTCGCGACGGTCAGTGAGGTCCCGGGCGTGGCCGTCGCCGAAGGCTCCGTCTGGGGGTTTGCCCTGGTCCTGGACGAGGACGGTGAGCCGATCCAGCCGGGTGGCGCTCCCACGCTGGGCACCAGCTTGACCGAGGACCGCCGCCTCGCCGGTGCGGCCGGCTTCCGGGAGGGCAGCAGCCCCTCCGGCCCCGACGAGATGGCACTCGACGCGCGCACCGTCGACCAGGCCGGATACGAGCTCGGCGACCAGGTCGACGTCGTCTTCCAGGACGGCCGGCGGACGTTCACGCTGGTCGCGATCATCGGCTTCGGCGAGACCGACAGCCTCCTGGGCGCGACCATGGCCGGCTTCGACCTGCCCACGGCTCAGACCGTGCTCGGCAAGGTGGGGGTCGTCGACGAGGTCGACATCATGGCTGCGGAGGGCGTCGGTGCGCGCGAGCTGCGCGACCGGATCGCCGAGGTGGTCCCCGACGGTGTGGAGACACTGACGGGGGAGCAGGTGGCTGCCGACGGCACGGAGTCCGTACGCGACTCGATGGGGATCTTCACCACGGTCCTGCTCGTGTTCGCAGGGGTGTCGGTGCTGGTCGGGTCCTTCGTCATCTGGAACACCTTCAACGTGCTGGTCGCGCAGCGCCGTCGCGAGGTCGCGCTGCTGCGGGCCGTGGGTGCGACGCGTCGTCAGGTGCTCACCGGGGTGCTCATCGAGGCCGGGGTGATCGGGCTGGTCTCCGGCTTGGCCGGGCTGCTGCTCGGCGTGGGGCTTGCCGCCGGCATCCGCTCACTGCTCGAGGTGGTCGGCGTCGAGATGCCGACCACCACCCCGGCGGTCCAGCTGCGCACCATCGTCGCCGCGATGGGCGTCGGGCTGCTCGTGACCATGAGCGCCGCCGTCGCCCCCGCGTGGGCGGCCACCCGGGTGGCTCCCATGGAGGCCCTCCGCAACGCCGTGCCGGCCAGCGGGGCGGTCGGGCGGACCCGGCGTACGGCCGGATGGGTCCTGACCGGGGTCGGCTTCGCGGCGCTCGCCGCGTGTGCCGTGGTCGGTGACCAGCGGTGGGCGACGGTCTTCGCCACCGTCACCGCGTTCGCCGGGCTGGTCGTGGCCGGGCCGACGCTCGCGCGGGGGATGGCACGGCTCGCGGACCACGGTCCGCGAGGCGGTGGCTGGCGGATGGCGGCGCGCAACATCGCCCGCAGCTCCCGGCGCTCGGCGGCGGCCGCCCTGGCGCTCACGATCGGCCTGACCGTGGTGGTGGCGGTGGCCGTCACCGCGACCTCGCTCAAGGAGTCGGTCTCCGACGCGGTGACCGGAGGCAACCGGTCCGACCTGATCCTGGAACCCGCCGGTGCGGGGCTCGGGATCAGCCCGTCGGTCGCCGACCTGCTGCGAGCCCGCGACGACGTGGCCGAGGTCGTCGAGCTGCGGGAGACGGCCGCCCAGGTCAACGGCGACGCCTCACTGGTCACGGCGATGGACACCGTCGGCCTGGACCGCGTGATCGACCTCGGCGTCGAGAGCGGGAGCCTCGACGAGCTCGCACCCGGCGGCATGCTGGTCAGCACCAGCGCGGCGGACGACCTCGGCGTCGGCGTCGGCGACGAGGTCACCGTGACCTTCGCCGAGACCGGAGACACCACGATGAAGGTGGTCGGCACGTTCGACAAGGGCCTCCTGATCAACGCCTCCTACCTGATGACGCTGCCCGACCTCGACGCCAACGTGACCACCCCGCTCGACGGCGCCATCTTGATGAACACCGCGCCGGGCGTTGAGCCGGGCCAGGCCAAGGTGGCGATCGAGGCAGCGCTCGCCGACTATCCCAACGTCACCGTCAACGACCCCGAGGACATCACGCAGAACGCACGGGACTCCGTCGACCAGTTGCTCGGGATCGTCACCGCGATGCTGCTGCTGGCCGTGATCGTGGCCGTCCTCGGCATCGTGAACACGCTGGTGCTGTCCGTGGTCGAGCGCACCCGCGAGCTCGGGCTCCTGCGCGCGGTCGGCGCGACGCGCCGCCAGGTGCGGACCGTCGTACGGCGGGAGTCGGTGCTGACGGCGCTCCTCGGCGCCGTCACCGGCATCGTGCTCGGCACGGCCGCGGGCATCGCCCTGAGCCGTGCCTTGGTCGCCGAGGGCATCACCACCCTCGCCGTACCGACCACGACACTCGCGATCTATCTCGTCGTCGCCGTCGCCGTCGGTGTGGTCGCCGCCATCGGGCCGGCCCGGCGTGCCAGCAAGGTCGACGTGCTGCAGGCGATCACGACCGAGTGACGCCGTTGGCGCTCGTGCCGCGTCTCTGTCACCGGTGTTGCCGGACCCGGCGCACGGCCGCGACGGCGAGCAGCGCCGGGACGGCGCTCCAGATCACGTCGCCGGTGAGCGCGAAGACCACGGCTGCAGCCACGATGCCCGCCGCGGCCAGGGCGGCCGTCCCGATCACGGTGGCCTGGGGCGAGGCGAACGACGAGGTCATCGTCTGCGCCAGGGACGTACGTGCCTCTCGAGGCTCGTTCTGCCGGCTGTGCCAGGCGTCGCGAAGCCGCAGGGTCGCGCCGGTGCGCAGGACGGCGTTGCCGTAGACGCGGCCCGCGAAGGCGACCAGCCCGGCGAGTGCGGCCAGCGTGAGGAGCACGGCAAGAGGCGCTTCCCACCAGTCCGTGGCCTGGAGCGCGATCCGACCGGGCATGGCGAGGGGAGCCGTGGCCGGGAACAGGGACAGCACCCGGGCCCACATGCCCTCGGGGTCCTCGCCGATGGCCATGAAGGCCGCCCAGTAGCCGGCGATCAGGACGTAGCCCACCGGGCCGGCCACCGCCTGGGCGTCCTCGGTGCGCGTGGCCAGGGACCCGAGGGCGCCGTACACCATCGCGTAGAGGGCGTAGCCGAGCACGAACCACACGAGCACCCAGGCGAGGACGCTGCCGGTCACTGCCGGCAGGTCCACGGAGTCGACTGCTGCCGAGGCGATGAGGGCCGCCAGTGCGGTGACGGCCAGCTGGCCCAACCCGAGGAGCCCGATGCCCACGACCTTGCCGCCCAGCAGCGCCTTGGCCGGCACCCGGGCCAGCAGCACCTCGACGACGCGGCTGGACTTCTCCTCCACCACGCCGGTCAGCACCAGGTTGCCGTAGATGAGGATGGCCGTGAGCAGCACGACGCTCATCACGAACGCCACCGAGTCGTCGTCCGCGCTGCGTCCCGGCATCGACCCGATCTGGAGACTCTCCACCCTCACCGGTGACAGCAGCCGAGCCACGGTGTCGGGGTCGAGTCCGGAGGCGGCGGCGCGTTGCTGCACGGTCGCGACCTGGAGCGCCCCGGTGACCAGTGCCTGCAGCTCGGCGTCCGGCCGGCCGCGCCACTCCAGGAGCCGACCGTCGACCACGAGCAGATCGATGCGCTCGTCCCGGAGCGCCTCCTCCCCGGCGGCCAGCTCGTCATACGTGTGCAGGTGGATCGTGGTGTCGTCGGAGGTCTGTCCGGAGAGGACCTGCTCGAACGCCGGCGCCGTCGTACCCGAGACGCCGACGTGCCTGGTGGTGTTGCCGTCGTCAAGGAGACCGGGGAGGACCACCGCGGCGACGACCACGATCAGCATGAGCAGCGTGCTGACACGGAAGCTCCGGGACCTGGCGCGCTCCCGCATCTCGCGTCGTGCGACCAGCCACCCCTGGTTGAGCGCGGTCATCTCCCGACCGCCGCTGTGAACAGGTCGGAGAGCGTCGGCGGCTGGTAGCTGAACGAGGTGACCTCCCGATGTCCGGTCAGCTGCGCGAGCAGGGCTGGGATCTCCGTGTCACGGGGGACCTTGAGCCTGGTCGACCCGTTGGTGCTCACGAGCACCTCGACCTGTGGCAGGTCGGACCACTCGGGGGCCGGGCCGCGGTAGCGGATGTCGACGACGCGCTGCGGGGTCGCGGCGCGCAGGTCCTGAAGGTCTCCCGCGAGTACGACGCGTCCCTGGTCGATGATCACGACGTCCTCGCAGAGGTCTTCGACGAGGTCGAGCTGGTGGCTGGAGAACAGCACGGTCACCCCCGTGCGGGCCAGCTCCTCGAGCAGGTCGGCCATGGCGGCCATGGCGATCGGGTCCAGACCGGCGAAGGGCTCGTCGAGGACGAGGAGGTCGGGCTCGTTGACCAGGGCGGCGACCAGCTGCACCCGCTGCTGGTTGCCGTGGGACAGCTCGTCCACCCTCGCCGTGGCTCGTCCCGCGACACCCAGCCGCTCGAGCCAGCGGTCGGTGACCCGACCTGCCTCGAGGCTGGTGCGACCGCACAGCTCGCCGAGGTAGACCAGCTGCTCGCGGACGCGCATCCGCGGGTAGAGCCCGCGCTCCTCGGGCATGTACCCGAACCGGACGCGCTCGGCCCCGATGACCGGCGAGCCGCGCCACCTCACTTCGCCCGCGTCGAGGCGCAGCAGCCCGAACACGGCACGCATCGCGGTCGTCTTCCCGGCACCGTTCGGCCCGAGGAACCCGGTGAGCCGCCCGGGCTGCGCCGCGAACGTGCACCGGTCGAGGGCGGTCAGCGAGTCGAAGCGCTTGACAGCGCCGTCGAACTCCAACATGGCCTACCTCCCGCCATCAGGGCGACCGTGGGACCAGCCTCGCGCCCAGCGCGCCGGAGCTGCAGAGGCGAAAGTCCCAGCGAGGCCGGAGGGGCACGGCAGGCTGAGCGTCCCGTCGCCCTTGACCTCGACGTTCGGTAAGTATTAACTTACCGTTCGTGACGACTTACGCACCGGAGACAGGGGCTGCGTGGGCGGCGTTGGCAGACCCGACCAGGCGGGACATCTTCTCCCGCCTGGCGGTGCGCTCGCGGTCGGTCACGGACCTCGCGAGCGAGCTGCCGGTCAGTCGGCCGGCGGTGTCGCAGCACCTACGCGTGCTCAAGGAAGCCCAGCTGGTGCGGGTCCGGGCCGAGGGCACTCGTCGCATCTACGCCGTGGATCCCGACGGTCTGCAGGCGATGCGCGCCGAGCTCGAGTCCTTCTGGAGCGCGACGCTGACCAACTTCAAGAGGCTCGCCGAGGCCGGGCCGCGAGAGACGGAGCGAGACACATGACAAGCACGACGCAGCACGAAGCAGTCCGGTTCGACATCACCGTCGACGTGTCCGCCGAGCAGGCGTTCCGGGTGTTCACCGAGCAGTTCGACCAGATCAAGCCGCGCGAGCACAACCTGCTCGGTTCCGAGGCGATCGCGGAGACCGTCTTCGAGACCCGGGTGGGTGGGCACGTCTACGACCGCGGCGAGGGAGGCACGGAGTGCCGCTGGGCGCGGGTGCTCGCCTTCGACCCACCGCGGCGCTTCGTGATCAGCTGGGACATCTCGCCGACCTGGCAGCTCGAGACCGACCCCTCGCGCGCCAGCGAGGTCGAGGTCACCTTCCTCCCCGAGACGCCGGAGCGGACCCGTGTCGAGCTGGAGCACCGCCACCTCGAGCGCCACGGTGCGGGATGGGAGTCCGTGCGCGACGGGGTCGCCGGCCCGGGCGGCTGGCCGCTCTACCTCGAGCGGTACGTGGCCGCACTCACCTGACCGACGTGTGATGGGCGTGTCGGCATTTCGGGCGTACAGTCGAAGAGCCGAGGAATTCGCAGACGTCGAGCTCACGCCGTCATTTCGCGGTGCACCATGCACTCACGCCCGGCTGGACGACGGCCGGCAGGACCGGCCCCCTTGGCGTCTTCCGACACCCTCGCCCTGACCACGCAGACCACCGTTGACCCCGCATCCGACGAGCCACACCGGCCCCGGCTGGTGACCGTGATCAAGCGCGTCTCGCTGAGCCTGCTCGTCGCCGTGGCGGTCCCGGCCGTGACGTTCTACGGGTTCTTCGCGCTGTTCGGGGTGTGGACCGCGATCATTGCGGCCCTGGTGTGGACCTACGGCGCGATCGCCTGGCGCGCGCTCACGCGTCGTCGTACGTCGGGGCTGCTGCTCCTGACCGCGATCCTGATGACCGGCCGGACCGCGCTCGCGCTGGTGGCCGACAGCGCGTGGCTCTACTTCCTGCAGCCCATCATCAGCGATGGGATCGTGGCGACGGCCTTCCTGCTGTCGCTGGCCAGCGCCCGGCCGATGGTCGCGCGGCTGGCCGGTGACTTCTACCCGATGGACCACGAGCTCGCGATGCGGCCCCGGATCCGGCGGCTCTTCCGGAACCTCACCGTGCTGTGGGCGGTGCTGGGCCTGCTGAAGGCGACGATGACGCTCTGGCTGCTGCAGTCTCAGTCACTCGAGACGTTCGTGCTCGTCAAGAGCGTCTCCATGCTGCTGATCAACACTCTCGCCGCTTTCGCGACCGTCGGGTTGGCCGCCCTCGTCGCCCGCAAGGAGGGGCTCATGGGCTCGACCCGACTGGTCCCCGTTGCGGTGCGCGCCTGACGCTGACCACTCTCGGTCCAACCAGGGACAGAGTAGGTCGCGACTGCGCAGGGCGAGACGTCGCGGGTCGTCGAGCACGACGTTGAGTCGCTTCCCCGGCAGTGTCTCCGGTGCCAGCACGGACAGGGGGAGTGGTTCGGGGTGCTCCGGGGCGACCGTGACGTCGACCTCCACGTCCCAGACCCCGGGGCTGGTGTTGCTCACCGTGGTGGGACCCAGTCGCCGGAGCATGGCGAGAGAGGCTGGGTTGTCGCTCGCGACCTCGGTGAGGATCCGGGTCACCCCCTCCGGGCGATGCCGCATCACCACCGGCAGCAGGGCCGTGGCGACCCCGCGGCCGTGCCAGTCGTCCTTGACGGTGACGGCCAGGTCCGCGGCGTCCGGCAGGTCGGGGTAGCGCACGATCCGAGCGATCGCCACCGGGTCGTAGACGTCGGGCGGGCCCTCCGCGAAGAGCACGAGCGCGACGTGGTCGACCCCGTCCACATCGTCGATCAGGTGCTCCAGCATGCTCTCGCTCAGGCGGTTGACGGGCGCCAGGAAGCGCTGTCGTCGCGACTCGGGCGACAGCTCCTCGAACCCCGCCACGAGGCGCTCCCTGTCGGACTGCTCCAGGGACATGACCCACGCGTCGGTGCCGTCACGCAGCCTCACCTGCTCGGGCATCGCAGTCTCCTGTGGTCGGGATCGCAGGATAGTGGGCGAGCGATCCGGCGCTGACGCAAGCCTCCCGTTTCGGTCAGGACGAAATGCCCTGGGCGTCCCCCGAGCGGAGTGGAAATGTTCGAGGAGGGTGACCGGCACAGCCCGGATCTACGAAGGAGCGTGAACAGTCGTGACCAGCATCATCGGCACCGCCGACCCGACCAGCTATCCCACACCGGCGGTCTCGCTGGCCCGCCTCTTCTACGACCGGGTCGAGGCGATGCCGGACGCGGAGGCATACCGGTTCCTCGTCGACGAAGCCTGGCAGTCGGTGACGTGGCGGCAGACGAAGGAGGCCGTCAAGACCATCGCGGCGGGCCTGCTCGCGCTGGGCGTCCAGCCGGAGGACCGGGTCGCCATCGCCAGCGCCACGCGCTACAAGTGGCTGCTCGCCGACCTGGCCATCATCTGCGCGGGAGCCGCGACCACGGCGATCTACCCCTCGTCGCGAAGTGAGGACTTCGTCTTCATCCTGAACGACAGCGGCTCCCGGATCGTCTTCGCCGAGGACGACGCCCAGCTCGCCAAGCTGCACGCCCATCGCGCCGAGCTGGCCGGCGTCGAGCACGTGGTGACCTTCGACGGCCACACAGACGGCGACTGGGTGATCAGCCTGGACGACCTCCAGGCGCTGGGTGCCAAGCACCTCGTGGCCTTCCCCGACATCGTCGACGAGACGGTGTCCGCGGTGCGCTCCGACCAGCTGGCGACCCTCGTCTACACGTCGGGCACCACGGGGGTCCCGAAAGGGGTGGAGCTGCCCCACCGTTGTTGGACGTACGTCGGTGCGGCGGCGTCGACGCTCGGCATCCTGCGATCCGACGACCTCCAGTACCTGTGGCTGCCGTTGTCCCACTCCTTCGGGAAGATGCTGCTCGCCGCCCAGCTGCAGATCGGCTTCTCGTCCGCGGTTGACGGTCGCGTCGACAAGATCGTCGACAACCTGGCCGAGGTCCGGCCGACGTTCCTGGCCGGGCCGCCGCGGATCTTCGAGAAGGTGCACGCCAAGGTCGTCCAGACCGTCCAGGAGGAGGGCGGCGTCAAGGCGCGGCTGTTCGGCTGGGCGTTCGGTGTCGGTGCCCGGGTCTCCGCCGCCCAGCTCCGGGGCGAGCAGCCCGGGCTCCTGCTGCGGGCCCAGCACGTCGTCGCCGACCGGCTGGTCCTGGCCAAGATCCGTCACCTCCTGGGCGGCCGGATCCGCTTCCTGGTCTCGGGCAGCGCCGCACTCTCCCCGGACGTCGCCGGCTGGTTCCACGCGGCGGGCGTGCTGGTCCTCGAGGGCTACGGGCTCACCGAGACCAGTGCTGCGGGCTGCATCATCCACCCCGACGACCCCGCGTTCGGTGTCGTCGGCCCGCCTGTGGCGGGCACGGAGGTGAGGCTGGCGCCCGACGGTGAGGTCTTCTTCCGTGGGCCCAGTGTCATGCGCGGCTACCACAACAACCCGGAGGCGACGGCCGAGGTGCTCGACGCCGAGGGCTGGTTCGCCACGGGTGACGTCGGTGAGCTCGACGCCACCGGCAAGCTACGCCTCACCGACCGCAAGAAGGACCTGATCAAGACCTCCGGCGGCAAGTACATCGCCCCCCAGGTCATCGAGACCACGTTCCGCGCGATCTGTCCGCTGGCCGGCCAGATGGTGGTCCACGGCGACTCCAAGAACTACGCGACCGCGCTGGTGACGCTGGACCCGGACGCCCTGGCCCAGTGGTGCCGGGCGCGCGGCATCCCGGACGCCGCCTACGCCACCCTGGCGGCGAACGCGTCGGTCCAGGAGTACGTCCACGCCTGCGTCGACGAGCTCAACGGCCGGCTCAACCGCTGGGAGACGATCAAGGACTTCCGGATCCTCGACCACGACCTCACGGTCGAGGCCGACGAGCTCACGCCGAGCATGAAGGTGAAGCGACGGGTCGTGGAGAACCGGCACCAGCACCTGATCGACGAGATGTACGCCGACCCGGCGCTGCGCTGACACGCGAGGTCCCTGACAGTAGTTTCTCCACATGAGCACCGTCGACGTCGCTCCAGGACGACAGCGCGGCCTGCGCCGGATGAACGTCGCCGCCGCCGTGCTGCACGCGGCCCAGGCGGTCGCCGTGGTCCTCCTGGCCTCCGAGTTCGCGCTGCCCGTGACCGCGAGCTATCTCGCCGGTCCGCCGGGCACGACGCCCGACGACCCGGTCACGCTGTTCGACCTGTCCACCGGCTACGCCGTCGCCGGCTTCCTCGCCCTGTCCGCGGTGGCACACCTGCTCGTGGTGACCGTGTGGTGGCGGCGCTACCTGCGCGACCTCTCCCGCCAGCGCAACGCCGCCCGCTGGGTGGAGTACTCCCTGTCGGCCTCCCTGATGATGGTGCTGATCGCCCAGCTGGTCGGGATCTCCGACGTCGTCGCGCTGCTCGCGATCTTCGGGGTCAACGCGTCGATGATCCTGTTCGGCTGGCTCCAGGAGAAGTACGAGGAGCCGGGAGGCCATGGCTGGCTCCCGTTCACGTTCGGCTGCCTCGCCGGGGCGGTGCCCTGGATCGGCGTCGTGCTCTACACGGTGGCTCCGGGATCGTCGGCCGAACCGCCCGGCTTCGTCTACGCGATCATCGTGTCGCTGTTCCTCTTCTTCAACGTCTTCGCCCTCAACCAGGTGCTGCAGTACCGCGCCCGTGGCCGGTGGAGCGACTACCTGTTCGGTGAGCACGTCTACATCGTGCTGAGCCTGACCGCGAAGTCCCTGCTGGCCTGGCAGGTGTTCGGCGGGACGTTGGCGGGGTAGGCCGGTCCGACCCCGTACGGGGGCGCTCCGCTGCCAGGTCGGTGCTTACGACCTCCGTCGCGTAGGACCTTCGTCCCTACCCTGGATCCCCCCGGGGGGTAGCGTCGCCACTACACGGAAGACTTCGGAGCGCGGGAGAGAAAGCCATGAAGAGACTCGTCATCCTCGGCGGCGGAACTGCTGGGACCATGATCGCCAACAAGCTGCGAAACCGGCTGCACCGCAAGGACTGGAGCATCACCGTCGTCGACCGTGACGATGCGCACCACTACCAGCCGGGCTACCTCTTCGTGCCGTTCGGTGGCTACACCCGCGACCAGGTCGTGCGCTCGCGGCACGCCTTCATCCATGACGGGGTCGACCTCGTCATCGGCGCGGTCGACGTGGTCGAGGCGGCCGACAACGTCGTACGCCTGGAGGACGGGCGCACGCTGCCCTACGACCAGCTCGTGATCGCCTCAGGTACGACGCCCCGCCCGGACCAGACGCCGGGTCTGCTGGGCTCGGAGTGGCGTCGCAGCATCTTCGACTTCTACACGCTGGAGGGCGCCGAGGCCCTGGCGGAGGCGCTGAAGGCCTTCGACCACGGCCGGCTCGTCATCCACATCACTGAGATGCCGATCAAGTGCCCCGTCGCGCCCCTGGAGTTCACGTTCCTGGCCGAGGCCTGGCTGCGCAAGCACGGCCTGCGCGACCGCGTCGAGCTCGTCTACGTCACCCCGCTCGACGGCGCGTTCACCAAGCCGGTTGCCTCCGCGCACCTCGGCGACATGCTCGAGGAGCGCAAGGTCCACGTCGAGACCGACTTCATGATCGAGAGCGTCGACCCCGAGCGGAAGATGCTCGTCTCCTTCGACGAGCGGGAGATCCCGTTCGACCTGCTGGTCACGATCCCGCTCAACATGGGTGCGGACTTCGTGGGGCGCTCGGGCCTGGGCGACGAGCTCAACTACGTGCCGGTCGACAACCACACCCTGCTGTCGAAGGCGCACGACAACGTCTTCGCGGTCGGGGACGCGAGCGACATCCCGGCCTCGAAGGCCGGTTCGGTGGCGCACTTCGCGGTCGAGATCTTCGTCGACAACTTCCTGCAGCACATCGCGGGCCAGCCGATGACCGGCTCCTTCGACGGCCACGCCAACTGCTTCATCGAGTCCGGCGACGACAAGGCGCTGCTGATCGACTTCAACTACGACACCGAGCCGCTCACGGGCAAGTACCCGATCCCGGTGCTCGGCCCGATGGGTCTGCTCAAGGAGACCCGGGCCAACCACCTCGGCAAGCTGGCGTTCCGCTGGATCTACTGGAACGTCCTGCTCCCCGGACGCCCCGTCCCGCTCCCGGCGCACATGTCCATGGCCGGCAAGGTCGTGCCCGACCCGGGCGCAACCAACCACGCAGACAACTAGGAGGAACCAGAGATGCCTACCACCACGATCAGTGGCCGCGAGATCCAAGTGGACGATGAGGGTTTCATGACCGTGTACGACGAGTGGGACGAGACCCTCGGCGCCGCGCTCGCCGCCCAGATCGGGATCGAGATGACCGACGAGCACTGGAAGGCGATCCGCTTCCTGCGCAGCGACTACCCCGTGCAGGGTGAGACCCCCACGCTTCGCCGGGTGGCGACCGTCGGCGGCATCCCCACGAAGCAGCTCTTCACGATGTTCCCCCAGAAGCCGGCCAAGAAGATGTCCTACGTCGCCGGGCTGCCCAAGCCCCGTGGCTGCGTGTGAAACCGACAGGAGACCTGAAGATGACAAGCTCCATCCCCGAAACCGCCCCGCTCGTGCCCTCGTTCGGTGAGGCGGAGAGCGGGCGCAAGCTCGCCATCGTCTGCTCCAAGGGCAACCTGGACATGGCCTACCCCGGTCTGATCCTGGCCAACTCCGCCCTCGGAGAGGGCGTGGAGACGCACCTGTTCTTCACGTTCTGGGGCTTCGACATGATCAACAAGAAGACGATGGGCAACCTGAAGTTCACGATGCTGGGCAACACCGCGACCCACATGCCGCAGGGGCTCGGCGGCCTGCCGGGCATGACGGCGATGGCCACCCACCAGCTGAAGAAGTCGATCGCCGACCTCGGCGTCCCCGAGGTGCCCGAGTTCCTCCAGCAGATCGCCGACTCCGGAGGCCACCTGTGGGCCTGCCGACTGTCGGCCGACATGCAGCACCTGGAGAAGGCGGACCTCTACGACGAGGTCGAGGGCATCATCAGCGCCTCAGACTTCATCGAGCTGACCGACGGCGCACAGATGCTCTTCATCTAGCTAGGAGCCTGCTGAGTGCGAGCCACCGGTGGTGCGAGCCACCGGTGGTCACTCGACGGTGACGGTTCCCGCCAGGAGCGGGACCGGTTCGTCGGAGGCGCAGATCGTCGCCACGCTGGGGGAGGCGACGTCCAGGTAGGTGGTGACCCGGGGTGGCACCGGCGCCACCTGCCTGACGCCGGGCACCGAGTCGCGGCTGTGGGGGTGTGCCTCGAGCCAGGCGAGGATCGCCTGGATGCTTCGCTCCCCGGTCAGGCCCACCACCGCCCCGGTCCACGCCGGGTCGGTCGTGTCGAAGGTGAACCGCATCCGCCCGCTGGGCACCGTCGCCGGCCCGTCGTAGCTGCAGCGGCTGCCGTCGAACCGGATCGCCGCACGGCCGACCGGGGGTGGCGGTGCGGCAAGGGCGGCGCCGGGTGGCAGCTGGTCGAGAGTGCCCAGGAGCAGGGTCTCGAACGCCGCGGCACGTGGCCGGCGGGCGATCGTCACGGTGGTGCCGTCGGGTCGGCGTACCGTCCGGCCGTTGTCGCGCCCTTGCGTGGTGAGGACGGTGATCGCCGCCTCCTCCGTCGTGACCAGCCCGGGGTCCACCACGACCGCGGCCGCCAGGGCGTCCCAAAAGTAGGCCTCCCCGGTGTACACCTGCGGGTTGTTGCGGATCAGCCTGTCCACGAGCTTCGCAGGCTCGGTCCGGGCGTTGACGCTGAGCAGCTCGAGGAAGTCGCCGGTGACCGGGAGCTGGTTGGTGGCGTCGAGGCCCACCAACACGATCGGCGCTCCGGAGGCGACCACTTCCGCCGCGGCGGTGGGGTCGACGTACATGTTCCACTCCGCGGTGGAGGAGCCGATGCCCTGACCGGAGACGTTGCCCGGGACGTCGAAGGCACCACCCATCACGACGATCGAGGACACCTGCTCGGCCAGGTCGGGCTCGGTGCGGAAGCTCTCGGCGACGTTGGTCAACGGGCCGAGCGTGAGCAGGGTGACCCCGCCCGTACGAAGGGTGGT
>JBAZRQ010000003.1:0-22487 GCA_041662925.1 Nocardioides sp.
TTGTCTTCACAAACCCTCAACCAAAACCACAACCGCGCACACCAAACAAAAACGTTGTTTGCGTCCACTACAAGAACCACCCCAACCGGTGGCCACCCCCCACACACGGGGGACGGCCAGACCGGGGACAGGGGTCATAGAGTTACGGCGGCCATAGCGTCAGGGAAACACCCGGTCCCATCCCGAACCCGGAAGTTAAGCCTGACAGCGCCAATGGTACTGCAACCGAGAGGCTGTGGGAGAGTAGGACGCCGCCGGACAAACACCTCGTAGAGGCCACCGTCATGGTGGCCTCTACGCTATTTAGGACTCATCACCCGCGGCCCTGGGCCGCACTCGAAAGGTTGGACATCGTGGCTGAGGATCGTCGAGGCCAACGGCCCGCACGCAGTTCGGGAGCCGGACGCACGTCTGGCTCCGATCGTGGAGGCAAGCCCACGGGTGGCCGCTCCGGAGGCAAGCCCAGCGAGGAGCGGCGTGGCGGTAAGCCCGCCGGTGACCGCCGTACGGGCGGGGACGGCAAGGGCCGGCCCGGGCGGTCCAGCGACTGGAAGCGTCCGGATGACAAGCAGGCCGCCCGGACCCAGGAGCAGGCGCTCTACGACGGGCCTGAGCTGCCCGAGGACGTGACGGGTCAGGAGCTGGACCGCGCCATCGGCTCCCAGCTCAAGGGGCTCCCTGAGAAGCTCGCCAACCGGATCGCGCGCCACATGGTCGCCGCCGGGCAGATCCTGGACGAGGACCCCGAGACCGCCTACCAGCACACGCTGGCCGCTCGAGCCCGCGCCCCGCGCCTGGCCGTTGTGCGCGAGGCGACCGGTGAGGCCGCCTACGCCGCTGGTCACTACGCCGAGGCCCTGGCCGAGCTGCGCGCCGCCAAGCGGATGAACGGCGCCACGGCCTACCTGCCGATCATGGCTGACTGCCACCGCGCGCTCGGCCACCCCGAGCAGGCGCTCAAGCTGGCCAAGAGCCCGTCGGTCGTCAACTTCGTCCCGGAGGCGAAGGCCGAGATGACGCTGGTCGAGGCGGGCGCCCGCCGCGACATGGGTCAGCTGGACGCTGCACTTCGCACGCTGGAGCTCGCACCGCTGACGTCCAAGAGCCGCGCCCCCTGGGTGACCCGGCTGCGCTACGCCTACGCCGACACCCTCGAGGCGGCGGGTCGGGACAACGATGCCCTGATGTGGTTCCACCGGACCCAGGCCGTCGACAGCGACCAGCTCACCGACGCCGCTGAGCGGGCCGAGCAGCTCGAGAAGCGGCTGGAGCGCTGAGCTCTCTCGCTCCGGCGACTCTCAGCGCGCCAGGATCCTGACCACGGCGCCGGCCCCGGCCTCGTGCGTGCCCCACTGCAGCCCGTCGCGGTAGCCGAGCCGGACCCGGTCGATGACCGCGATCGCTGGCTCGTCGCTGCTGATCTCCAGCACGATGTCGTCTCCGGCCCGGAGGGTCTCGCCCTCCGGGTTGACCAGCTCGGCGCAGAACGACTCGGGCTCCGTGGTGACCCCGATCGTGCCGCCGCGGCAAAGCATCGGGACCACGCTCACCTCGGTGTTGCTGGTCGTGTGCACCTTGACGCCGGACAGGTGCAGCGTGCGCCCGAAGCCCGACTCGGGTGCGAAGACGCCCACGTAGACCGGCTGGTCGACCGGGGTGGAAGCGGAGATCATGCGGTCCGACGTCGGGAGCGGGTTGGGGCTGTTGACGTACCAGACGGTCACCGCGAGCACCGCCGCCGCCACCAGGGCCCAGACCGCAAGGCGCCACCGTGGGCGGCGCTCGACCTGCAGGGGGGCAGTGGACATGGGGCGAGACTAAGGCCTACCCGGCCCCTAACGGCGCTGAAGGTGACAGACTCCGGCCATGAGCAAAGTTCAGCGGCCCGCGCTCGAGGGCACCGTTGCCGTGCGCGGAGGCCGCCGCCTCAGCTTCGCTGAGTACGGCGCCCCACGCGGCCCGGCGATCGTGTGGATGCACGGCACCCCCGGCGCGAGGCGCCAGATCCCGTTCGAGGCGCGCCTCTTCGCGGAGGAGCACGGCCTGAGGATCATCGGCGTCGACCGCCCCGGGATCGGGTCATCGACCCCGCACCTCTACCGCGACATCCTCGACTGGACCGGCGACCTGGCGGTACTGCTGGACGCCCTGGCGGTCGACACCTGCCGCCTGATCGGACTGTCCGGCGGGGGCCCCTACGTGCTCGCGGCCGGCGCCGCGCTGCCGGAGCGGGTGCACGGTGTGGGCGTCCTGGGCGGCGTGGCCCCGACGGTGGGTGACGACGCCATCGAGGGCGGGGCCATCCAGCTCGCGGTGCTGCTCTCGCCGTTGCTCAAGCTCGCCCGGATCCCGCTCGGGTTCCTGCTCAACCGAACCATCCGCCTGGTGAAGCCGCTCGCCGGCCCCGGGCTCGACCTCTACGCCGCGGTGCAGCCGCTCGGGGACAAGAACCTGCTGTCGCGCCCCGAGTTCAAGGCGATGTTCCTCGACGACCTGCTCAACGGGAGCCGGTTCCAGAGCTCGGCCCCGATCAGCGACCTGGTGCTCTTCACCCAGCACTGGGGCTTCCGGCTCGCCGACGTGACGGTGCCGGTGCGTTGGTGGCACGGCGACGAGGACCACATCGTGCCGTTCGCGCACGGCCAGCATGTGGTCGACCGGCTCCCGGACGCCACCATGAGCACCATCGACGGTGAGAGCCACCTGGGCGGTCTGGGTATCGCCGAGCACGTGATCTCGACGCTGATGGAGCTCGGCCCACGCCGGACCACTCGCACCGCCTTCAGCTGAGTCTGGTGCTCGGGGGCCTCATAGGTCACAATGGGGACATAACTACACACGTGTCACACGACTGATCCGTTCATCGAATGCGAGACCGCTGGGGAAGGCGTAGCTCGCGCCGACGATGAAGGAGGTCACCGTGACCGCACGCACTGCCACCCACGCTGCGACGAGGGGCGTTCTCTACGTCCACTCGGCGCCCTCAGCGTTGTGCCCGCACATCGAGTGGGCCGTGGGCGGTGTCCTTGGCGTCGCCGTGAACATGGTGTGGACTCCGCAGCCCGCCCAGAGCGGCGCCTACCGCGCCGAGCTGTCCTGGGCCGGGTCCGCGGGCTCGGCCGCCGGGATGGCTTCCGCGCTGCGTGGGTGGAACCACCTCCGCTTCGAGGTCACCGAGGAGCCGACGTCGGCCTCCGAGGGGACCCGCTTCTCCTACACCCCCGAGCTGGGTGTCTTCCACGCCGTGACGGGCATGCACGGCGACATCATGATCCCCGAGGACCGGCTCAAGGCCGCCGTCGTGAAGGCGGCGCTGGGCGACACCACGCTGCTGGTCGAGATCGACCGGCTGCTGGGTAAGCCGTGGGACGACGAGCTCGAGACGTTCCGGCACGCCGGCGACGGGGCGCCGGTGCGCTGGCTGCACCAGGTGGTGTGAGCCCAGGTCGGTCGAGCGCTGCTCAGCGGTGCGGGCGCACCAGGCGGAAGTAGCCCGGCTTCACCCAGCCCACGTGGCCGTCGTAGTTGTCGTACCAGACGATCTTCATGCGCATCCTGAAACGTCCCGGCGTCGTCGTCGCGCGGCAGATCCGCCAGTGCCTGGTGGCGGTGGCGGGGTCGGAGTCCGGTGAGTACGCCGCGGACGCGAGGGTGTCGCCGCCGGGCTCGATCAGGAACACCTCAGCAGTCCAGTCGTTGCTGGGCGGGTTGATCGCGTAGCGGTACTTGTAGTAGCGGCAGCCCCGGCGCAGCACCTGGTCAGGAGCCCGCGTCATGCCCCAGGGCTTGAACCTCGTCGTGGTGTCCGCCGTCTCCGCGGAGGTGGCACCGGTGGACGGTGAGCCGAGCGCGCCGAGGCCGAGCGTCAGCCCGAGGAGCAGGCTGAGCGTTCCGAGGGTCGCCGTGCGCAGCATCTGAGGGCCTCCAAGATTGTGACGGACGTCATGTACAACGCATTGTCACGTGCCCGGTTACGGCGTCCGTAGGCCGGGTGGGGCTTACAGCGGGATGTTGCCGTGGTTGCCGTGGAGCACCCCGTGGGTCTGTACGGCGTCGTCGATGGCGCGCGCGATCGCCGATCGGGTGCGGCCGGGGGCCACCACCTCGTCGACCACGCCGATCTCCACCGCTCGCTCGACGCCTCCGGCGATCCGCTCGTGCTCGGCGGCCAGCTCGGCCTCGACCTGGGGACGAAGGTCGGGGGAGACCTCGGCCAGCTTGCGCCTGTGGAGGATCCGCACTGCGGCGACCGCGCCCATGACCGCGACCTCCGCGCCCGGCCAGGCGAACACCTTGGTGGCGCCGATGGACCGGGCGTTCATCGCGATGTAGGCGCCGCCGTAGGTCTTGCGGGTCACCAGGGTCACCCGGGGGACCACGCACTCGCCGAAGGCGTGCAGCAGCTTGGCGCCGCGGCGTACGACGCCGTCCCATTCCTGACCGACGCCGGGTAGGTAGCCGGGCACGTCGACCAGCACGATCAACGGCACCCCGAAGGCGTCGCACATGCGGACGAAGCGGGAGGCCTTCTCGGCCGACAGCGAGTCGAGGCAGCCGCCGAGTCGCAGCGGGTTGTTGGCCACGACGCCGACGGTGCGGCCGCCGAAGCGCCCGAGCGCGGTGACGATGTTGGGCGCCCAGCGGGCGTGGAGCTCCTGCATCGTGCCCTCGTCGAGCACCGACTCGACGAGCGGGTGCACGTCGTAGGCGCGCTTCTTGGACTCCGGCAGCAGAGCCTCGAGGTCACGGTCGTCGACCTGGTCGACCCGCAGGCTCCCCTGGGAGCCGAGCAGCGAGGCCACGTCGCGTGCGCGGTCGAGCGCATCCTGCTCGGTCTCGGCGAGGATGTGGACGACGCCGGAGCGGCGACCATGGGGCTCGGGGCCCCCGAGCCGCAGCATGTCGACCGCCTCACCCGTGACGGACCGGACGACGTCGGGGCCGGTCACGAAGATCCGGCCCTCGGGTCCGAGGATCACGACGTCGGTCAGCGCCGGGCCGTAGGCGGCACCGCCGGCCGCCGGTCCCAGGACGACCGAGATCTGCGGGATCTTGCCGGAGGCCTGCGTCATGATGTGGAAGATCCGGCCGACCGCGTGCAGCGACAGGACGCCCTCGGCCAGGCGCGCGCCACCTGAGTGCCACAGGCCGATGATCGGGAGCTGGTCGGTCATCGCGCGGTGGTAGGCGTCGACGATCACGCGGCAGCCGACGTCGCCCATCGCGCCGCCCATGACCGTGGCGTCGGAGCAGAACGAGACCACGCGGGTGCCGTCGACGAGCCCGACGGCGGCGATCATGCCGGAGTCGTCGTCGGGTGAGATCAGCTCGAGCGTGCCCTCGTCCATGAGCGCCCGCAGCCGGGTGACCGGGTTGCGGGGATCCTCGTCGCGGGGGACCAAGACCTTCTTGGGAACCCGCTCGGCGGTGGTCGACATCAGACCGAACCGAAGGCGACCGCGACGTTGGCGCCACCGAAGCCGAAGGAGTTGTTGAGCGCCGCGATGTCGCCCAGCGGCAGGTCGCGGGGCTTGGTGGCGATGTCGAGCTCCACCTGCGGGTCGAGGTCGTCCAGGTTGATCGTGGGCGGTACGACGCGGTGGTGCAGCGCCAGCACGGTCGCGATCGACTCCAGGGCACCCGCCCCACCGAGCAGGTGGCCGGTCATCGACTTGGTGCTGGTGACGATGACGTTGCCGACGTGGGAGCCCAGCGTGGCGTGGAGCATCAGGCCCTCGGCGATGTCGCCCAGCGGGGTCGACGTCGCGTGGGCGTTGACGTGGAAGACGTCGGATGCGGTGATCTCCGACTCCTCGAGCGCCCGCAGGATGGCCCGCGACCCACCGCGGCCCTTGGGGTCGGGCTGGGCGATGTCGTGGGAGTCCGCGGTGATGCCGGCGCCGAGCACCTCGGCGTAGATCCTGGCGCCGCGGGCCTTGGCATGCGCCTCCGACTCGAGGACCAGCACCCCGGCACCCTCACCGAGCACGAAGCCGTCGCGGCCGGTGTCCCACGGCCGCGAGACCGTGGTGGGGTCGCCGGTGTTCTTGGACAGCGCCATCATGTTGGCGAACGCCGCCATCGGCAGCGGGTGGATCGCCGCCTCCGTGCCGCCTGCGACGACGACGTCGGCCCGGCCGAGGCGGATCTGGTCGACCGCGAGGGCGATGCCCTCGTTGCCCGACGCGCACGCCGACACCGGGGTGCTGACGGCCGCGCGGGCTCCGACGTACAGGCTGATGTTGGCGGCCGGCGCGTTGGGCATGAGCATCGGCACCGCGAGGGGAGAGACCCGGCGGGGGCCCTTCTCCTTGAGGATGTCGTAGTTGGCGAGCAGGGTGTTGACCCCGCCGATGCCGGACGCCATCGCGACGCCGACGCGGTCGCCGTCGACGGTGCCGTTCTGGACGGAGCCCTCGAGGCCGGCGTCACGCCAGGCCTCCATGGCGGCGACCATCGCGAACTGCGACGAACGGTCGAGCCGGCGCGCCTTGACGCGCTCGATGACCTCGGTCGGCTCGACGGCGACGCGGCCGGCGATCTTGACCGGCATCTCCGCAGCCCACTCGTCGGTGAGCTCACGGACGCCGGACCGCCCGGCGACCAGTGCCTCCCACGTGCTCTCGACGTCACCCCCGACAGGGCTGGTGGTGCCCAGGCCGGTGACGACGACGCGGATGCGGTTGCTCATGATGTCTCTCTCAGGCCTGGGCGCGCTCGATGAACGCGACCGCGTCACCGACGGTCTTGAGGTTCTTGACCTCGTCGTCGGGGATCGAGACGCCGAACTTCTCCTCAGCGGCCACGACCACCTCGACCATGGACAGCGAGTCGACGTCGAGGTCGTCGACGAACGACTTGTCCAGCTGGACGTCGTCGGCGTCGATGCCGGCGACCTCGTTGACGATCTCGGCGAGGTCGGTGCGGATCTCTTCGGTGGTTGCCATGTGGGCTTCCTTCATCTCGATGCGGTTACTAGGGGCGATTTCTGGGTGGTGCAGATCAGGGGATGACGACGACCTGGGCGGCGTAGGCCAGCCCGGCGCCGAAGGCGATGAGCAGGGCGGTGTCGCCCGACCTCGCGTCGCCGTCGGCGATCATCCGCTCGAGCGCGAGCGGCACCGACGCCGCCGAGGTGTTGCCCATCTCGGCGATGTCGCGAGCGATCTTGACGGTGTCGGGGAGCTTCATCGACCGGGCCAGTGCGTCGATGATGCGCATGTTGGCCTGGTGGGGGACGAAGCAGTCGAGGTCCTCGGTGGCCACGCCGGCTCGGTCGAGCGCCTCCCGGCCGATCTTGGCCATGGAGAACGCCGCCCAGCGGAAGACCGCGTTGCCCTGCATCGTCAGGTGGGGCATCGAGGGGGTCTCGCTCGCGAGGACCTCGCGCCAGTCCTCGACCTGCCGGATGTGGTCGAAGTGCTCGCCCTGGGAGCCCCAGACGACCGGTCCGATGCCGGAGGTGTCGCTCGGTCCGACGACGACCGCGCCCGCACCGTCGGCGAAGATGAACGCGGTGCCGCGGTCGGTGGGGTCGGTGATGTCGGAGAGCCGCTCGACCCCGATCACCAGCACGTGCCGGGCGCTGCCCCCGCGCACGAAGTCGGAGGCCATCGCGACGCCGTGGCAGAAGCCGGCGCAGGCCGCGGAGATGTCGAAGGCAGCGGCATGGTCGGTGCCGAGCTCGTGAGCGATGGCGGTCGCGATCGCCGGCGTCTGCATCATGTGGCTGACCGTGGCGACCACCACGCAGTCGATCTGCCGGGCGTCGATGCCGGCCCGCTCGAGCGCGACCCTGGCGGCGGCCACCGACATCGCCTGGACCGTCTCGTCCGGGCCGGCGATCCGGCGGCTCTTGATCCCGGAGCGCTGCTGGATCCACTCGTCGCTGGAGTCGATCGCGTCGATGATCTCGGCGTTGGGGACCACCCGCACGGGGCGGTAGGCGCCGACGCCCAGGATGGCGGCGTACGGCGTCCCGGTGCTGGTCGCGAGCCCCGTCTCGAGCGCCGTCACGAGTAGCTGCCCACCGGGTGGAGACGGACCAGGGGCTGGCCGGGGGAGACCGGGTCGCCGTCCTCGACGAGCCACTCGACGATCTCGCCGCCGTGGGCGGAGGTGATCTCGATCCGGTCGCGCGTGCTGGCGACGTCGCCGAGGACGGCTCCGGCCTCGAGCACGTCGGCCCCGGCTGCCTCGCTGTCGAGGTGGAAGGTGCCCTTGGAGGGCGAGACGACCATCCGCCAGGTGGGCGAGGCGTGGATCAGCGAGCCCTCGCCGTGCTTGTCGCAGAAGGCGCGGGCGTCGTCGAGCTGGTCAGGGGTCTTGAGGGCGAACGTCTCGACGCCCTTGAGCGCACGCTTGGCGATGCCGGTGAGGGTGCCGGCCGGCGGCATCTCGAGGATGCCGGTGACGCCCAGGTCGGTCATCGTGTCGAGGCAGAGGTCCCAGCGGACCGGGCTCGCGATCTGGCCGACGATGCGGTTGAGCACCTCGACGCCGTCGTGGATGACGTGGCCGTCCTTGTTGGAGATGAGGGGGATCCGCGGGTCGTGGACCGAGACCGACTTGGCCAGGCGCGCCACGTGACCGACGGCGGGTGCCATGTGGTGGGTGTGGAACGCGCCGGCGACCGTGAGGGGCATCAGCCGCGCCTTGGCCGGCGGTGCGGCCGCGAGAGCGGCGAGCTGGTCCATGGTGCCGGCGGCGACGATCTGGCCGGGCCCGTTGTCGTTGGCGGGGGTGAGGCCGTGCTCGGCCAGGGCGGCGAGCACCTCGTCGCGGTCGCCGCCGAGGACCGCGGTCATCCCGGTCGGCGTCTCGGCTGCGGCGGCGGCCATCGCGTTGCCGCGCTCGCGCACCAGGACCATCGCCTGCTCGGCGGTGATCGTGCGGGCACCGGCGGCGGCGGACAGCTCGCCGACGCTGTGGCCGGCGACCGCCCCGACCCGCTCGAAGGCGTCGCTGGGGTGCGGGAAGAGCTCGAGGGCCGCGATCAGACCGGTGCCGACCAGGAGCGGCTGGGCGATCTTGGTGTCACGGATGGTGTCGGCGTCGGACTCGCTGCCGTGGTGGGCGAGGTCGACCCCGGCCACGGTGGACAGCCACTCGAGGCGCGCGGCGAAGACCGGGTCCTCGAGCCAGGGCACGAGGAAGCCGGGAGTCTGGGCACCCTGACCGGGTGCGACGATGACGAGCACTCCACCACTGTGCCGGGCCCATGGGGCCCGACGCGCATCCGACGCCCACGAAAGTGGGGGGTAATTCTTTGTAGGGTTTCTACAAGCCGACGGGTGGGCGCTGGGGGACGGTCTCGGCCCCGCGGCCGGACTGGCGGCCGAGGACCAGCGCGATCTGGAGGGTCAGCGCGTCCCGGTGCTGCCCGGGGGTGTATCCGGTCACGTCGGCCACCTGCCGCAGCCGGTAGCGCACGGTGTTGGCGTGCACGAAGAGGGCGCGCGAGGTGGCCTCGAGCGACGAGCCGGTCTCGAAGTAGGCGGCCAGCGTCTCGATCAGGGTGCCCCGCGCCTCCAGGAGCGGCAGGTAGACGTCCTCGACGAGGTAGCGGCGGGCGTGCCCGTCGCCGGCCAGGGCCCGCTCGGGCAGGAGGTCGCTGCTGCGCACCGGGCGCGGTGCCTCCGGCCAGCCCGCCGCCGCGCGGTAGGCGGAGAGCGCGGCCCGCGCGGAGTGGTGTGCGTGGCCGAGGTCCTCGGTCACCGGGCCGACCACGACCGGCCCGGGGCCGGCGAGCTCCACGATCGGCTCGGCGGCCGCCTTGGCGTCGGAGACCCCTCCGAGGAGCACCACGAGCCGGTCGCCCTGCACCGCGCACAGGGCGTCCAGGCCTGCGGCCCGGGCCACTCGTCGTACGGCGTCGAAGAGGTCGGTCTCGGTGCGCCGCTCCGGCATCGCGGCCAGTACGACGGCGACCTGGCCGCGCGCGCCCCAGCCGACGGCGCTGGCGCGCGAGAGTACGGACTCGTCGGTCTCGGCGCGGAGGACCGAGTCGACGACGAGGGCCTCCAGCCGGGCGTCCCAGGCGCCGCGCGACTCGGCGGCGCGGGCGTAGACCTCGGCGGTGGCGAACGCCACCTCGCGGGCGTAGCGCAGGACGGCCGCGTGCACCGCCGGCAGGTCGTCGGGGTCGAGGAGGTCGTCGATGTTGCCCTCGACGACCTCGATGGACAGGCGGACCAGGTCGACGGTCTGTTGGAGGGTGATCACGCCGGCCAGGGCCCGTGGCGCCGCGCCGAAGACCGAGGCGGCCAGGGCATTGCCGTCGGCCTCGGGCACGTCGCCGTCGGAGCCGTACCAGTCCACGAAGCCCTTGATGCCCGCCTGGACGATGAGGCCGACCCAGGAGCGGTCCTCGGCGCTCAGCTCGCGGAACCACGGCATGTCGGTCTCCATGCGCGCCATCGCGGTGGTGCTGAGAGCGCCCGTCGACCTCCGGAGCGCGGTCGCGGCACGAGCTCGGGGGTTGGCGGCGGGGCGACGAGGCACGAGATCGAGCCTATGCCCTCACCCTGGAGGGGGAAGACAGAGCCGATCGTGCCCTGCCACATAGTCCGAAAGGGCTAGAGACCCCAACAAATCAAGGCAAATCGTCCCAACACTGGGTGACAGCCCTACCAAGCCCGGGAGTCCTCTGATTGAATCTTTGAACACGCCGTTCTTCAGGGGGGTCCCGGTGGCTGAGTCCCAGCATGAGGTGCAGTACCTCACGATCCACGGTCACCGACGAGCGTTCGTGAAGGTGGGGCAGGGCCCCGCCCTGCTGCTGCTCCACGGCCTCGGCTGCGATCACACCACGTGGGAGCCGGTGCTCGACACACTGGCGAAGCGCTACACCGTGATCGCCCCCGACCTGCTGGGTCACGGGCAGTCCGACAAGCCCCGCGCCGACTACAGCGTCGGCGGTTACGCCAACGGCATGCGCGACCTGTTGACGGTGCTCGGCATCGACAAGGTCACCGTGGTCGGCCACAGCTTCGGTGGCGGCGTGGCGATGCAGTTCGCCTACCAGTTCCCGGAGCGCACCGAGCGGATGATGCTGGTCGGCTCGGGCGGTCTGGGCCCGGAGGTCTCGCCGTTCATCCGTGCGATCACCACCCCCGGCTACCACCAGCTGATGGGTGTGCTGACGCTTCCCGGGGTGCGCCACATCGGGCTGGCCGGCATGCGCGCGCTCGCCGGAACCGGTTGGAAGGCAACGCGTGACCTCTATGAGGTCGCCGACATCTACGACTCGTTCAAGGACCCCCACGCCCGGGCCGCGATCCGCCACGTCGTACGCGCCGTCGTGGACTGGAAGGGCCAGATCGTCACCATGGCCGACCGCGCCTACCTCACCGACGAGATGCCGATGGCCGTCGTCTGGGGGCGCGATGATCGGGTGATCCCCGTGCGCCATGCCAGCAACGCCGCCGCCCTGGCTCCCAAGGCGCGGATCGAGGTCATCCCCAATGCGGGCCACTTCCCGCACCGTGACCACCCGCAGCGCTTCGCCAAGATCGTGCACGACTTCATCCGCACCACGCAGCCGGCCACCTACAGCCGCGCGAAGTGGCGTGGCCTCCTGCGCAACGGCCAGGTCGGCCCGATCAGCCCGGTCACCCCCGTCGCCTCGGTCACGAACATCACCAGCGCCTGAGATCACGCTGACCCGCCCGTAACTTTCGGGCGGGTCAGCGTGATATTGCGTGAGTTACGGGCGGGTCAGGCGTCGCCGCCCTCCTGCTTGACGTCGGCGACGGCGGTCGGGTCGTCGATGCGGTACTTCGTGAAGGCGTCGACGACCTTGTCGCGGTCGATCGTGCCGGCGTCGGCCAGTGCCTGGAGCGTCTGTACGACGATCGACTCGGCGTCGATGTGGAAGTAGCGGCGCGCGGCGGGGCGGGTGTCGGCCAAGCCGAACCCGTCGGCGCCGAGCCCGTGGTAGTCGCCGGGCACCCAGCGCGCCATCTGCATGGGCACCGCGCGCATGTAGTCGGAGACCGCCACGACAGGACCGTCGGCGCGCGCGAGCTTGTCGGCGACGTAGGCGCTGCGCGGCTTGTCACCGGGGTGGAGGAGGTTCCACTTCTCGGCGGCGATCGCGTCGCGAGACAGCTCGTTCCACGAGGTGACCGACCAGATGTCGGCCCGCACGCCCCAGTCGTCGGCCAGGATCTGGGCCGCCTTCAGCGCCCACGGCACCGCGACGCCGGACGCCAGGATCTGCGTCCGAGGACCGTCGCCCTCCGCCTTCGCGATGCGGTGCATGCCCTTGAGGATCCCTTCGGCGTCGACGCCTTCGGGCTCCTTCGGGTGCTGGACCGGCTCGTTGTAGACGGTGAGGTAGAAGATGACGTTCTCGGCGTTCTCGCCGTACATCCGCTCCAGCCCGGACTGCATGATGTGCGCGACCTCGTAGGAGAACGCCGGGTCGTAGTGGACGACCGCCGGGTTGGTCGACGCCAGCAGCGGTGAGTGCCCGTCGGCGTGCTGCAGGCCCTCGCCGGTGAGCGTGGTCCGCCCTGCGGTGGCGCCGATCAGGAACCCGCGCGCCAGCTGGTCGGCCATCGCCCAGATGGAGTCGCCGGTGCGCTGGAAGCCGAACATCGAGTAGAAGATGTAGAACGGGATCATGTGCTCGCCGTGGGTGGAGTACGCCGAGCCCGCGGCCGTCGCGGAGGCGACGGCACCGGCCTCGGAGATGCCCTCGTGGAGCATCTGCCCCTGGGCCGACTCCTTGTAGGAGAGCAACAACTTCCGGTCGACCGACTCGTACTGCTGCCCGGCCGGGTTGTAGACCTTCGCGCTCGGGAACATCGAGTCCATGCCGAAGGTGCGGTACTCGTCGGGTGCGATCGGCACGATCCGCTTGCCGATCTCGGAGTCCTTCATCCAGTCCTTGAGCAGCCGCACCAGCGCCATGGTGGTGGCGATGGAGTTCTTGCCCGACCCCTGCTTGAGCTCGTCGTACATCTCGTTGCCGGGCAGGGTGAGGTTCTTGGCCCGGGTGACCCGCTTGGGCAGCGAGCCGCCCAGCGCCTTGCGGCGCTCGAGCATGTACTGGATCTCCGGTGAGTCCTCGCCGGGGTGGAAGAACGGCGCGGAGCCGGTCTCCTCGTAGGACCGCTCGAGGTCGCGGTCGGAGATGGGGAGGTAGAGCCGGTCGCGGAACTTCTTCAGGTCGGCCGGGGTCAGCTTCTTCATCTGGTGGGTGGCGTTCTTGCCCTCCAGCGCGTCGATGGTCCAGCCCTTGATCGTCTTGGCGAGGATAACGGTGGGCTGGCCGACGTGCTTGGCGGCGGCGTCGAACGCGGCGTAGACCTTGCGGTAGTCGTGGCCACCGCGCGGCAGCTTCTGGATCTGCTGGTCGCTCATGTGCTCGACCATCGCCCGCAGCCGCGGGTCGCCGCCGAAGAAGCTCTCGCGCACGTAGGCGCCGTCCTCGACCGAGTAGGTCTGGAACGCGCCGTCGGGCGTGGTGTTCATCTTGTTGACGAGCACCCCGTCGACGTCGCGGGCGAGCAGCGGGTCCCACTCGCGACCCCAGACGACCTTGATGACGTTCCAGCCGGCGCCGCGGAAGTTGGCCTCGAGCTCCTGGATGATCTTGCCGTTGCCGGTGACCGGGCCGTCGAGCTGCTGGAGGTTGCAGTTGATGACCCAGGTGAGGTTGTCGAGCTCCTCGCGGGCGGCGATCCGGATCGCACCGAGCGACTCGGGCTCGCCCATCTCGCCGTCGCCGAGGAACGCCCACACGCGCTGGTCGCTGGTGTCCTTGATGCCGCGGTTGGAGAGGTAGCGGTTGAACCGGGCCTGGTAGATCGAGTTGAGGGCGGTGAGGCCCATCGAGACCGTGGGGAACTCCCAGAAGTCCGGCATCAGCCGCGGGTGGGGGTAGGACGGCAGCCCCGCGCCGGGTCCGTGCTGGACCTCCTGGCGGAAGCGGTAGAGCTGGGTCTCGCTCAACCGGCCCTCGAGGAAGGCGCGGGCGTAGATACCGGGGGAGCCGTGGCCCTGGATGTAGATCTGGTCGCCGCCTCCGGGGTGCTCCTTGCCGCGGAAGAAGTGGTTGAAGCCGACCTCGTAGAGGCTGGCCGAGGACTGGTACGTCGCGATGTGGCCGCCGACCTCCAGGCCCTTGCGGTTGGCGCTGGAGACCATCACCGCGGCGTTCCAGCGGATGAACGCGCGGATGCGGCGCTCGGCCTCCTCGTCGCCGGGGAACCACGGCTCACGCTCGGGCGGGATCGTGTTGATGTAGTCGGTGCTGCGCAGGGCGGGGACGCCGACGTTCGACTCGCGGGCACGTTCGAGCAGGCGCAGCATGATGTAGCGCGCCCGCTCCCGTCCGCGCTCCTGGACCAGGTCGTCGAAGGACGCCAGCCAGTCGGTGGTCTCGTCGGGGTCGATGTCGGGCAGCTGCGTCGGGAGGCCCTCGTGGATCACCGAGGGAGCCGAGCCGGGACGCGTGCCTGAAGTGGGGGGTGTTTCTTCGGTCACCCGTCCATCGTCGCACGGGGGTGACCGTGGAGAAATTTACCCACGGGTAGTCCCGTGGGTGGCCGCCCGAAGGCGGCCGGTAACGTGCTGAGCGGTCACCGGATTGGTCCACAGGGTGCCTGCGAGGTTGCACACCTGCGTCAACTCCGGTGGACTACTCCTCACCTGGCCCGCCTGATGGCAGGCCCAACCGTTCGATGTCTGGAGGAACCAGTGAGCTCGACCGCGGGTGGCGGGTCCACCCAGACAGGATCTGTCACGGGACCAGCCGAACGGCTGGGCTTCAAGCCGGGCATGATCATCCAAGAGCTCGGCTGGGACAACGACACCGACGACGACCTGCGGGTCGCCATCGAGGACACCATCGACGCCGACATGGTCGACACCGACTACGGCAACGTGGTCGACGCGGTGCTGCTCTGGTGGCGCAGCGAGGACGGCGACCTGGTCGACGGCCTCGTCGACTCGAAGACCGACCTGGTCGGTGGCGGCGCGATCTGGCTGCTCACCCCCAAGATCGGTCGGCCCAACGCCGTCGACGCTGCCGACATCGCTGAGGCGGCGCCGATCGCCGGCCTGGCTCAGACCACCACGGCCGCGGTCAGCAAGGACTGGGCGGCCACTCGCCTGGTCGCGCCCAAGACTCCCGCCTGATGCTCCAGAAGCTCACCCTCCGGGCCTCGGCGCTCGGTGTCACCGCCAAGGTGCTGACCGAGTCGGGGATCATCCGGCCCTACTCGCCCAAGGTCCTGGCCGGGCTGCTGAAGACGGTCACGACGTGGGGGACCGGTCCTGCCGGGGGCTTCGCCTCGCTGGCGGTGCGCTCGCCCAACCAGGTCGGGGTGGTCGACGAGCTCGGCTCGCTGACCTTCGGTGAGATGCACCAGCGCTCCAACGCGCTCGCCCGTGCGCTGCGGGCGCAGGGCGTGAAGGAGGGCGACAGCGTCGCGGTGATGTGCCGTAACCACCGCGGCTTCATCGACGCCAGCATCGCCGTGGCCAAGCTCGGCGCCGACCTGCTCTACCTCAACACGGCGTTCGCCGGGCCACAGCTGGTCGACGTGCTCGAGCGCGAGAAGCCCACCGTCGTGATCCACGACGAGGAGTTCACGGGGATGCTCGGGACCGCCGCCGAGCACCGGGTGGTGGCCTGGACCGACAGCGACGACCTCGACGTACCGACCGTCGAGCAGCTGATCGCGTCGGAGACCACCGGCGACCTCGACCCCCCGGACCGACACACCCGGATCGTGATCCTCACCTCCGGCACCACCGGCACGCCCAAGGGCGCCCCGCGCAACGAGGCCGGCATCGACGCCGCGGTCTCCCTGCTCTCACGGATGCCGCTGCGTCGCGGCTGGCGCACCCACATCGCGGCGCCGCTCTTCCACACCTGGGGCTTCGCCCACCTCGCGCTGTCGATGCTGCTCGGCTCGACCGTGGTTCTGCGGCGCAAGTTCGACCCCGAAGGCGCGCTGGAGGCCGTCGAGTCCGAGCGCTGCGACTCCCTGGTCGTGATCCCGGTGATGCTGCAGCGGATCATGGCGTTGCCGCAGGAGAAGCTGGACTCCCACGACCTCTCCCGGATCAAGGTCGTGGCCGCCTCGGGCTCCTCGCTGCCCGGTGACCTGGCGCTGAAGTGGATGGACCAGTTCGGCGACAACCTCTACAACATCTACGGCTCGACCGAGGTCGCCTACGCGTCGATCGCCACGCCTGCCGACCTCCGCGAGGCGCCCACGTCAGCAGGCAAGCCGCCGCACGCGACGGTCGTGAAGATCCTCGACGCCGACGGCAAGGAGCTGCCCCACGGTGAGTCGGGCCGGATCTTCGTCGGCAACAGCCTGCTGTTCGAGGGCTACACCGGTGGCGGGCACAAGGAGATGGTCGACGGGCTGATGTCGTCCGGCGACGTGGGTCGCTTCGGCGACGACGGCCGGCTCTACATCGAGGGCCGCGACGACGAGATGATCGTCTCCGGTGGCGAGAACGTCTTCCCCCGTGAGGTCGAGGACTGCCTGGCCCGGCACGACAACGTGGTCGAGGCCGCCGCCGTCGGGGTCGACGACGACGACTTCGGCAAGCGGCTGAAGGCCTACGTCGTCGTGGACGACCGCTCGGTCACCGAGGACACGCTCAAGGACTGGGTGAAGCAGAACCTCGCCCGCTACAAGGTGCCGCGCGAGATCGTGCTGCTCGACGAGCTGCCCCGCAACTCCACCGGCAAGGTCCTCAAGCGGGACCTGGCGAAGGGCGACCCCAAGGACTCGCCCGAGGACGACCCCAAGGACTCGGGGTGAGTGGCCTCGAGCTCGGAGGCCCAGCACCGGACTTCACGTTGCGCGACCAGTTCGGCCAGGACGTCACCCTGTCGTCCTACCGCGGCAAGAAGGCCGTGGTGATCTTCTTCTACCCCTACGCGTTCTCCGGGGTGTGCACGGGCGAGATGGCCGGCATCCGCGACCGGCTGGCGGAGTTCCTCACGTTCGACACCGAGGTGCTCGCGATCTCGTGCGACCCGATGTTCTCGCTGCGCGCCTTCGCCGACCAGGACGGGCTCAACTTCCCGCTGCTCAGCGACTTCTGGCCGCACGGCGAGGTGGCCCGCGCGTACGACGTGTTCGACGAGGCCACGGGCGCCCCGCGGCGGTCGTCGTACGTCGTCGACAAGCAGGGCATGGTGCGCTGGGCGGTCCACAACGCGATGCCCGAAGGTCGTGACCTGGACGAGCACCTGGCCCAGCTCACCGCGGTGGCCTAGACCGTTTTCGCCCACTTCTTGAGATCTGATGACGAGCCCTTGAGCGGCCGTCTAAAGTTGTCCTTGTTGAACCGCTGGTGACCCGAGACGCCAGCGGTTCAACTCATTTCTGAGGACTCCCAGTGGGCGCGGTTCGGCCCGGCGTACGACGTCCCGTAGTGTTCTGCCCGCTTCGAGCAACGGGCGTATAGCTCAGCGGTAGAGCACCTCGCTTACAACGAGGTGGTCGGGGGTTCGATCCCCTCTGCGCCCACCCACACAGCATGTCCTTCGCCACTCCGCCGGTGTTCTTCGGCCGATTCCGCGGCGGGTCACCGGATTCACGGTTCGGCCTCGCGAGCGGACATTCGCGCCTAGCCTCCACGGACCGACCACGCGTCCCCGGAGGACCACATGCGCACCAAGCTCGCCTGTCTGCTCATTGCCGCCACACTCACGGTCGCGCCTGCCGCGCTCATGGCGAGCGCGGCTGAGGCACACACCACGGGGATCCACGACAACTGCACCAACCTCAACAAGAAGTGGCCGCACGGCGTGGGCAAGTCCGGCGCCGTGGACAGCGGCGGCAGCGTCACCAACTTCACGCGCAACACCGCGGCGTACAAGAAGGCAAACCGGCACAACGGCACTCTCGACGGGGACGACGACGGCATCGCCTGCGAGAAGGCCTGACCGCTCGCGGGACGCGGGTTGTGTGCCTGACAGTGCGGTCGAGCGCTCGGTGGGGCACACGACCCGACGAAGCGCGGAGATGTCTACGCTCGGAGGCCTGGGAGCCGACCTTGGCCAGGTCGGTGCCGTGCTGTCGGTCAAGCTCGCGGCCAGGTAGAGACTGAGGCCATGCCCGACCTCGCCGACCGTGAGCTCGTGGCGCTGGTGCGCGAGGTCCTGGCGGCGGCAGGGGATCCCGAGCGGGCGGCGGGGCAGCAGCGCTACATGAAGAGCGAGATGCCCTACTACGGCGTCACGCTGCCGGAGCAGCGCAAGCTGCTGAAGCCGCTGTTCAAGGAGCTGCCACCGCAGTCGCGGGAGAGCTGGGAGGCGACGGTCCGGGCGCTGTGGGACGAGGCGACGCACCGCGAGGAGTGGTACGCCGCGGTGTCCTACGCCCAGCACCCCGCGGCGGCGGGCTGGCTGGACCCGGAGTCGCTGGACCTGTGGCGGCACCTGATCTCGACCGGCGCCTGGTGGGACGTCGTCGACGACATCGCGGCCAACCTCGTGGGTGGGGTGCTGGCCGGTCACCGCGCGGAGGTCACGCCGGTGATGCGGGCCTGGGCGGTCGACGACCACCTCTGGCTGCGTCGTACGGCGGTCCTGTGCCAGCTGGGTGCCAAGGGTGAGACCGACCTGGACCTGCTGCGGTTCGCGATCGAAAGCAACGTCGACGACACGTCGTTCTGGCTGCGCAAGGCGATCGGGTGGGCGCTGCGGCAGTACGCCCGCACCGACCCGGAGTGGGTGCTTGCCGAGGTGGCCCGCCTCGACGGCAGGCTGTCCGGGCTGAGCCGGCGCGAGGCCACCAAGCACCTCCTCTGAGCGTGAGAGCCCTCTCATGATGGGCTCATCGGCGGCTCACACCGGTCCGTCAGTGTCCTTCTCGGAAGCACTCCCCGAGAGCGAAGGACAACACCATGAAGATCACCACCCTCCGAGTCGGCACCCTGGGCGTCGCGGGACTGGTCACCACCGGTCTCCTGGCGCTCCCGATCAGCGCCGCCACCGCCGGCGACGACCAGGTCCTCAAGCGTGACGACGACACCCCGGACGTCGTGATGGTCAACGACGACGACGATGACGACGACACCGGCCTCGGCGACCAGACCGCCACCAACGATGACACCAACACCGGCGCGGCCTCGGGCCGGGATCGTAGCTGGGCCCAGCAGCGCAAGGACCTCACCACCGACGGTCCCGGTGCCCAGCGCGTCGACTGGTCGCAGAACCAGACCAACGACCGGTCGCGCCACAACACCCGCGGCTGACCGTCCCACCGCCGCCCACCACCACCGGAGCAGACGATGAGCGACCCTGACGAGTGCTGGAACTTCCGCGAGGGTGACCCGATCACCCCCGAGCTGACCGCGATGCGGCTGCTCGGCGGGGGATCGGCGTACGAGGCCTACCTGGCCTTCGACGAGATCACCTACGCACCCGTCGTGGTCAAGGTCGTGCGGCCCACCGAGCTCGGTCAGGAGCACACGCTCCGTGGGCTGGAGCGCGAGGCCGTCGCCCTCGACCAGGCCAACCATCCGGTGGTGGTGCGGCGGCTTCGCCACGAGCTCGACGGCGAGCGGCCGCACCTGGTGCTGGAGAACATCGACGGGCCCCGCCTGTCGACGCTGATCCGGCGCTACGGGCCGCTGCAGCAGCAGCAGTACCTGCCGCTGGCGCTCGACATCGCGTCGGCCCTGCACTACTTCCGGCACGTCGACGTCGTGCACCTCGACATCAAGCCGAGCAACATCATCATGGGTGCCCCTGCGCGCCTGATCGACCTGTCGGTGGCGCGGCCCGCGGCCCGTGCCGCGGAGCTCGACAGCACCATCGGCACCGACGCCTACATGTCACCCGAGCAGTGTGAGCCCGGGCGATCCGGTGTGCCGGGCTACGCGAGCGACGTCTGGGGCTTGGGCGCGACGCTGTTCGAGGCGATCGCGGGCTACCGTCCCTTCGAGGACGGTGCCCGAGACACCGACGATCTGGCCGCCCGCTACCCGCAGCTGGTCGAGCCGCACCGGCTGCTCCCCGACACGGTGCCGGCCGACGTGGCCAAGACCGTGTACGCCGCGTTGGAGCCCGACCCGGCCGACCGGCCGCTGCCGCACGAGATCGCAGGCGCGCTGGAGCCGGTGCTCGCCGCCCAGCCGGCCGCGCGGCTGACGTTCAAGGTCAGGCGTTGAACCGGTAGCCCATGCCGCGCACGGTCGCGATCGCCGACGCACCGAACTTGCGGCGCAGGTAGCCGACGTAGACGTCGACCACGTTGGAGCCGGGGTCGAAGTCGAGGCCCCACACGTGGTCGAGCAGCTGCTCACGGGAGAGCACCTGGCCGGGGTTGAGCATGAAGATCTCGGCCAGCGTGAACTCCCGCGCCGACAGGTCCACCTCGCGCCCGGCCACCGTGGCCCGGCGGGTGCGCAGGTCCAGCCGGATCCCGCCGACCTCGAGGGCCTCCGCCGCGGCCGTGTCGCCACCCTGGGTCTGGCGCAGCCGCAGCCGGACCCGGGCCAGGAGCTCGGCGAAGCGGAACGGCTTGGGCATGTAGTCGTCGGCGCCGCCCTCGAGCGCCGAGACGGTGTCGGTGACCGAGTCGCGCGCCGTCAGCACGATCACCGGCAGCCGCGAGCCCTGCGAGCGCAGCCGGTCGAGCACCGCGAAGCCGTCGAGCCGGGGGAGTCCGATGTCGAGCACCATCAGGTCGTGCTCACCGCTCAGGGCGTGGTGCAGTCCGCTGACCCCGTCGCGCACGACGATGACCACGTGCCCTTCGGCGCGCAGGCCCTTGGCCACGAAGGACGCGATCCGGGCCTCGTCCTCGACGATCAGGATGCGGGCCACGCGGCCTCCTCAGGGGGCGGGGTCGAGGGGCGCGCCGGCAGTCGGACGACGAAGCGCGCACCGGTCGGGGCGGCGTCCTCGACGGCGACTGTTCCGTCGTGTGCCTCCACGATGGCGCGCACGATGGACAGCCCGAGCCCGAAGCCCTCGTCGCCGTCAGGCACGTGGGCGCGGCCGAAGCGCTCGAAGACCTGCTCGCGATCGGGGGCGGGCACCCCCGGTCCGGCGTCGCGCACCCAGAGCCGCGCGAACGATCCGTCGTACGACGAGCCGAGGGCGACGACGTCGCCGGGGCGGGTGTGCTTGACGGCGTTGTCGGCGAGCTGGAGCAGCGCCTGGGTGACCCGCTGACCGTCGGCGTTCAGGGTGGCCTGCCCGACCTCGTCGAGCTGCCAGTCGCGGTCGCCCAGCGCGCGGGCCTTGGCGAGCACGTCCTCGGTGAGGTCGCCCAGGTCGACATCCGAGAACGTGACGAAGTCGGGACGGTCGCTCTTGGCCAGCAGGATCAGGTCGCCGACCAGCCGGGACATCCGGTCGACCTCGTCGAGCAGCAGCGCCTTCGTCTCCGCGACCTCGTCGGGGCTGCCGGTGTCGAGCAGCTCGAGGTGGCCGCGCAGCACGGTCAGCGGTGTCTTCAGCTCGTGACCGGCGTCGTCGAGGAACTCGCGCTGCCCGACGAAGGCCGACTCGAGCCGGGCCAGCATGCTGTTGACGGTGCGGGTCAGCGCCGTGATGTCGTCGTTGCCGGACAGCGGGATCCGCCGCGAGAGGTCGGTCTCGCTGATCTCGTCGGCGGTCTCGCGCAGCACCCGCAGCGGGGCCAGCAGCTTCCCGGACTGCCAGAAGGCGACCAGGAACAGCAGCAGCATCGAGAGCCCGGCGACGACGGCGTAGGTGCGCATCGTGTCGTGCAGATCGGCGCGGTCCTCGTCGAGGTAGACGACCACGATCAGTGCTCCGCGCTGCTTGCCCCGGCGGACGGGCTGGCTGGTGATCATCACCTCGCCCGCCGCGGTGTCAAGGCGGGTCGTGCCGCCGGCGGTGACGAGGGGACTGGCCGCCTCCCGGAAGTCGGGGTCCACCGACAGCGGGTCCTCGGGCGACTGCATGACGGGGCCGTCGCCGACCCAGCCCACCAGCAGCTCGTCGTCGGCCGGCACGTTGCGCCGCAAGAAGAGGTCGAGCACGTCCCTCACGGAGGTGAACGGCGCTCCGGTCTCGGGGTTGATGCCGTCCTGGTTGAGCCGTACGAACTCGTCGAGCTCCTGGTCGACCCCCTCGGTGGCCTGTGCCTCGAGGCGCTGGGTCTCGATGACGTAGACGATCAGCCCCGCCCCGCCGAGGGTCAGCCCGACCAGGACGGCGACGGTGGCGGTGATCCGCAGGCGCACCGAAACGCCCGACCTGCGCAGCCGGGCGTTTCGGGGGAGAGGTCGGGGCTCAGCCGTCGCCGTCGTCGCTCTCGTGGTCGGCTCCGTCGTCGTCGCTCTCGTCGACACTGCCGGAGCCGGAGCTGTCGCTCTGGTCGTCCTCGATGTCGTCGGGCTCCGGCGTCACGACCTCGACCGCGTGGTCGTCGCTCTGGTCGTCGCTCTGGTCGTCGCTCTGGTCGTCGCTCTGGTCGTCGCTCTGGTCGTCGCTCTGGTCGTCGCTCTGGTCGTCGCTCTGG
>JBAZRQ010000004.1:0-19085 GCA_041662925.1 Nocardioides sp.
CGACGCTCTCGGGGAGCTCGCTGAACAGGCCTGCACGCTCCACCTGCGACATCGCGGGGGAGTTCTCGGTGAGGAACACGTCGGCCGGCGACGCGTCGCCCTCCTGCACGAGCTGGGCGGCGAGCTCGAGGTCCTTGCCGTTGCGAAGCTTGACCTCGATCCCGGTCTCCTCGGTGAACTTCGGCGCCAGCTCCTCGAGCAGCTGCTCGTGCTGGGCGTTGTAGACCACGATCGACGGACCGTCGTCGTCCGAGCTGCAGCCGGCGGTGGCCAGGGCCAGGGCCGAGGCGAGGACGAGGAGGAGAGGCGTGCGCTTCATGGGGCCTTCACAGTTAGGGATGCCTCACCATACCCACTGCGCTCCCTGGGTCGGAATCCGTCCCACCCATCTGGCGATAGGGTCGGCATCCGCCGGCGTGCCGGCACGGGGCGGTAGCTCAGTCGGTCAGAGCAGAGGACTCATAATCCTTGGGTCGTGGGTTCGAGCCCCACCCGCCCCACCACACCACTGCTCGAAGCGCATCGGCCAACGCACGTAGTCCGTCTGAGTCACTCCCTAGGGTCCTTGTCCCCTTGTGGCTCCAGGCAACGCCGCGAAGGCTGAAGGCATGCCCCTGATTCTCACGTGGGATCACATCGTCGAGTGAGGGAATGGTGAGCAGCAATGCTCAGGAAGCCCAGACAAGGTTTTTCTCAGGACTTGCGAACGTTCGTGGTAGCCGTGGTCGCCGCTTCAGTGGTGGCAGGTCCTGCCGCTGCCGCCGCGGTCTACGTCGCCAATGCCGACAAGGTCGACAACAAGCACGCAGTCGGTTCCGGGGCCGCGGTCAGCGCCCGCAAGGGCAAACTGGTCGCGACCAACCCCAGGACTGGACGGCTACCCAACAACATCATCGCCAGGGCGCCCAACGCCAACAAGGTCGATGGCAGGGACGCCACTCAGTTGCAGGTCCTGACGGCCTCCCAGACCAACGAGGCTTGGCTCTACCTCTCCGACACTCCGCTCACCTATGTCATCGTGACCATCGACGCTCCCGGAGCGGGCACGGTCGTGCTCAACGGAACTGCCACGGTGTTGTTGTGGCACAGCTCGGGAAGCTCGTCAGACGCCACGGTCACCGCCAGCAACACGGCTTCGCAGGGCGACATCCACGGTGCTGGCCGGATCAGCCTTCCCTCTAGCACCCCCACCGGTCCGCATCGCTTGTCCCTGCCTGTCCACGCGGTCTACGACGTGAGCGCCGCCGGGACACGGACCTTCCGCATGGTGGCCTTGGGTACGACGAACGCCATGATGGACTCGGGACGCTTGACGGCGACCTACATCCCCGACTGACGGTTGTCCGCGACAAGCACGCAACCGCACGGGCGCTTCACCGAGCCGGCCTAGGCGAGGCGCAGGACGACCCACGCAAACTCCTGTGTGGCACCGTGCGGCGTTCGGTGCGCCTCGTGTCCGGTGGCAAGCAGGTCGAGGTCGAGCTCCCCGCCTCGCAGTGCTTCGGCGAGACCCTCGGGGCTGTAGCGCGCGACCGGCAACCCCGAGCAGTGCGTCGGCCCGTTCTCCGCGAAGGTGCCGACGCAGACGAGCGAGCCTGCTTCCGTGGCCGAGGCCAGCGCCCGGCGGTAGCCCTTCCGGTCATCCTCGGTGGTGAGGAAGTGAAACGCGGCGCGATCGTGCCAGATCCGCCAGGTCCGGTCAGGCACCCAGGCCCGCACGTCGGTGCTGATCCACTGGACCCGGGACTGTGCCTCACCGAGGCGGGCTCGCCCGGCGTCCAGCGCGCTGCTGGCGATGTCGAGGACGGTCAGGTCCTGATGGCCTCGGCGCAGCAGGGCCTCGCTGAATGCGCCATCGCCCCCGCCCACGTCGATGACGGAGTCGTCGACGTGTAGCCCGGCCTCGTCCAGCAGCGCCAGGTCAGCACCCGCCCCCGTCTGGTCCCAGCTGTGCTCGGTCGCATTCTCGTAGGCCGCCTGCCAGTGCTCTGTCGTCATTGGTCGATGTTCTCGCATGGCGGTCCGGGTGTCGTCGTGGGTTCGAGCCCCACCCGCCCCACCTGCGGTTGTAGGGTCGTTCTGCTGTGGACGCCGTGCTGCTCGACCTGCCCTTCCGGGGCACCTGGCTCGTGCAGAACAGTCCGGCCCGGCGGGTCCCCAGCCACGGAACCCACGCCTTCGGCGTGACCTACGCCATCGACTTCGTCGCCGTCGACGGTCGTGGCAGGTCGGCGCCGCGGACGTGGCGGACGTTCCTGTCGGTCGAGGCCCCCGAGGTGTTCCGAGGCTTCGGCGAACCCATCCTGGCGCCCGCGGACGGGACGGTGGTCATCACCCATGACGGCGAGCCGGACCATGAGGGCCGCCGCTCGCAGCTGACGCTGGTGCCCTACGCGCTCGGTCAGGCCAGACGGGTCCGGGCCGGCGCCGCAGCCATCGCCGGCAACCATGTCGTTCTCAGCCTCGGGCCGGGCGGGCCGTTCGTGCTCCTGGCCCACCTGCGCCGCGGAAGCATCCGGGTCCGACCGGGACAGTCGGTCCGGTCCGGGGACCAGCTCGGCGAGTGCGGAAACTCGGGCAACAGCACCGAACCGCACGTTCACGTCCAGGTCACCGACTCGACCGACTGGTCCACCGCGCGGGGCCTGCCGCTGGCCTTCCGTCGTTCGGACGGCGCGTGGGTCCCTGCTGAGTCCGAGGTAGTCACCGGTCGGTTCCCTACCTAGGGCGAGGCCGGGTACCCCTCGCAGGTCGCCCCTGCGACCCTCCGACCCGACGTGCACTATTGGTCGATGACGCAATCGGACGTGCTCGAGGAGCTCCTGGCCGACGGCCACGTGGACGCCGCCGTGTTCGGGCTCCGCCCCGACTACCGCGCCCTGCTGCTGGCCGTCGGCGGCATCGTGCCCGGCCCGAGCGACCGCGCGAGCGACGAGCTGCTGCGGGTGGCCGAGGCTGCGGCCGGTGAGTGGCTCAGCAGCAGCCCCGTCGACGAGCTTCCGCACGTGGCCGCCTGGCGCGAGGCCTACCGCGCCTTCGGGGCCAAGCCGCAGCGCACCCGCAACAGCCTCGAGGCGCTTCTGCGCCGTACGACGTCCGGGCTGCCTCGGGTCAACCGGCTCACCGACCTCTACAACGCGGTGTCGGTGCTGCACCAGGTCCCCGTCGGCGGCGAGGACCTCGCCAGGTACGTCGGTCCGCCGCGGCTGGTCCGTGCCACCGGGGTCGAAGCGTTCGACACCGTGGCCGACGGGGCGGTCGTGATCGAGCACCCCGAGCCCGGCGAGGTCGTGTGGTGCGACGACTCGGGTGTCACCTGCCGCCGCTGGAACTGGCGGCAGGCGCGCCGTACCCAGCTCAGCGACGACACCACCTCGGTGCTGTTCATCCTCGACGCGCTCGAGCCGATGACGGACGAGGCGCTGCAGGCTGCCGCCGACGACCTGGTCACCCACGTGTCGCGGCTCGGTCCCCACGTACGGGTCGTCCAGCGCCTGATCACCCCGCACGCCCCGACTCCCTAACCGCGACGCCGCGCCTCGTCCAGCAGCGCGACCACGACCGAGTCGTCTACCTGGTCGAAGTCGCGGTAGCCCTGCCCGACCGCCCAGAACGGCTCGGGCGTGCTGAGGCAGATGACCTCGTCGGCGACCTGGCCGAGCTCCGCCACCGTGTCCGCGGCGCCGACGGGGACGCCGAGCACCACCTCCGCGGCCCCACGGGCGCGCGCCACCAGGCACGCCGCGCGGGCGGTCGCACCGGTGGCCACGCCGTCGTCGACGATGATCACGACCCGCCCGGTGAGGGGCTGCGGTGGGTTGTTGCCGCGGAAGCGACGCGCCCTCCGCAGGACCTCGTCGCGTTCGCGGGCCTCCGCCTCGGCGAGCGCCGGCGAGCTCACCCGTCCCTGCGCGAGGACGTCGCTGTTGGTGACCAGCACCCCGCCCTCGCCGATCGCGCCCATCGCCAGCTCGGGGTGACCGGGCAGGCCCAGCTTGCGCACGACGATGACGTCGAGCGGGGCGTCCAGCGCCAGGGCGACCTGGAACGCCACCGGGACTCCGCCACGGGGGAGCCCCAGGACCACCACGTCGCGGCCGCGGTAGTGCGCGAGCGCCCGCGCGAGCCGGCTCCCGGCCTCGTCCCTGTCCCTGAGCTGCATCGCCGTACCGTTCCTGCCGGCCGGCGCCCCACCGCTGGCCACGTCTCCACTGTGGACCCATCCGGCGCTGACGGGAAGGGGGCCCTTCGCCTCTGGCCGGCCCCCAGCGCGCGGCGGAGAATCGAGGCGTCAGAGATGTCGATCCGGGAGGCCCGTGATGACGATTTCCCGTCGTTTCCTGCACGTCTCGTGTGGAGTCCTGCTGGCCGCGGCGGCGCTCGCCGGTTGCGGCACCGACGACAACGATCCCGAGGCCCCGGACCCGACGCCGAGCGTCTCGTCCGAAGCGCCCGAGACGACCACGTCGGGCGTCTACTTCGTCGTCGACACCCGGGCCGGCCTGCGGCTCGCCCGCGAGCTGCGCGCCGTACCCGACGACGACGCGCCGGTGGCGGCGGTCGAAGCCATGATCGAGGGCGCGGCCGACCCCGACTACATGACCACCTGGGATCCCGCGACCGAGGTCCTGGACGTGTCCGACAACGGCGGGGCGATCACCGTCGACCTGTCGGCTGACGCACGTACGGCGAACGTCGGTTCCGAGGGTGCCGCGCTGATGATCCAGCAGCTCGTCTACACGGTGACCGAGGCAGTCGACGAGACCGCCGCGGTGACCCTGCTGATCGAGGGGGAGCCGGCCGGGGAGCTGTGGGGAGTCGTCGCCTGGGACGAGCCGGTCGTGCGGGCGGACCCGCTCGACGTACGCAGCCTGGTCCAGATCGACGCACCCACGGAGGGCCTGGTCACCTCCTCGCCGCTCCGGGTCGAGGGCGAGGCAGCGGTCTTCGAGGCGACCCTCGGCTGGCGCGTGCTCGACGCCGACGGCCAGGAGGTCAACGGGGGCTTCACGATGACCGCCGAAGGCCAGACGTTCGCACCGTTCCAGTTCCCGTTGGTGCTCGAGCCGGGCACCTACACCGTCGAGATCAGTGAGGACGACCCGTCCGGTGGCGAGGGCGGCACCCCGATGACCGACACCCGCACCGTCACCATCGAGTGAGCCAGATCGGGTGAGCCCCACCTAGGATCACCTCATGACGAACCCTGTGGTCCTGGTGGTCGGAGCAGGCCCCGGCGTGAGCGCGTCGGTGGCCCGCAGGTTCGCCCGAGAGGGCTACGACGTCGCGCTGCTCGGCAGGGACGAAGTCCCCGTCGCAGCACTGGCCGGTGAGCTGCGGGCCCGCGGCGTACGAGTGGAGTCCCGGGTCGCCGACGTGACCGACGTCGACGCCGCCCGGGCGGCGCTGACCGCCCTGGCGCAGACCCTCGGCCGGGTCGACGTCCTGCACTTCAACCCGAGTGCCTTCCGCGAGCAGGACCCCCTCGAGCTGTCCGTCGACGACCTGCTCGCGGACGTGGCGTTGGGGGTCGGCGCGCTGCTCACGGCGGTGCAGGCGACGCGGCCGTTCCTGCAGTACGGCGGTCGGGTCACCGTGACCGGCAGCATGGCTGCCGACCAGCCGTGGCACCGAGCGGCGTCGCTCGGCGTGCAGAAAGCCGGGGTGCGCAACCTCGTGCACAGCCTCGACGCCACTCTGCGCGACGACGGGATCCGGGCGGTGTCGGTGACCGTGCGCGGCACGCTGGCTGCCGACGGGCCGTTCACGCCCGACCGGGTTGCCGACGCGATCTACGCGGCCGCGACGCAGGACGAGGGGCACTGGCAGACCGAGATCCCCTACGGGGGTTAACGCGCCCCGGACCCCGGTCGTCCGCCCCGAATGCGGGGGACTTTGGTCATCACTCTGGTCTTGGCTCTCTGTTTCTCGTGCCGGATGCGCGAGGGTGGAGACATGACAGAAACGACGACGCCGACGCGCGAGGTCGGGGTCACCGAGCTGGCCCTTCGCGATGCCCACCAGAGCCTGATGGCGACCCGGATGGCGCTCGAGGACATGGTCGACGCCTGTGCCGACATCGACGCCGCCGGCTACTGGTCGGTCGAGTGCTGGGGCGGCGCGACGTACGACGCGTGCATCCGGTTCCTCAACGAGGACCCGTGGGAGCGGCTGCGCACGTTCCGTGAGCTGATGCCCAACAGCCGCCTGCAGATGCTGCTGCGCGGCCAGAACCTCCTGGGCTACCGCCACTACGAGGACGACGTCGTCAACCGCTTCGTGGAGAAGTCAGCCGAGAACGGCATGGACGTCTACCGCGTCTTCGACGCCCTCAACGACGTGCGCAACGTCAAGCAGGCGATCGCCGCGGTCCGTCGCGTGGACAAGCACGCGCAGGGCACCATCTGCTACACCGAGAGCCCGCTGCACACCGTCGAGGGCTACGTGCAGATGGCGCGCGACCTGATGGAGTTGGGCTGCGACTCGCTGTGCATCAAGGACATGGCTGCGCTGCTCAAGCCGCAGCCGGCCTACGACATCGTCAAGGCGATCAAGGACGACCTCGGTTCCGACGTCCGCATCCACGTCCACTGCCACGCCACGACCGGTGTGACCCTGGTCAGCCTGATGAAGGCGATCGAGGCCGGCGCCGACGTCGTCGACACCGCGATCTCCTCGATCTCCCTGGGCCCCGGTCACAACCCCACCGAGTCGTTGGTCGAGATGCTGCGCGGGACGCCGTACACGACCAACCTCGACGACGACCGGCTGGTGAGCATCAAGGACCACTTCGCCAAGGTCCGGCCGAGGTACACCCAGTTCATGTCCGCCATCACCGGCGTGGAGACCGAGATCTTCAAGAGCCAGATCCCCGGCGGGATGATCTCCAACATGGAGAGCCAGTTGCGCCAGCAGGGCGCGGGCGACCGGCTCCGTGAGGTGCTCCTCGAGGTTCCGCGTGTCCGCGCGGTGGCGGGCTACCCGCCGCTGGTGACGCCGTCCAGCCAGATCGTCGGCACCCAGGCCGTGTTCAACGTGCTCATGGGTCCCTACAAGGTCCAGACCGCGGAGTTCGCCGACCTGATGCTGGGCTACTACGGCGCCACGCTGGGCGAGCGCGACCCCAAGATCGTCGAGGCCGCACGGGTCCAGTCCGGCAAGGAACCGATCGACGTACGCCCGGCCGACCTGATCCCGCCCGAGTGGGACAAGCTGGTCTCCGAGGCCACCGCGCTCGAGGGCTGTGACGGCACCGACGAGGACGTCCTGACCTACGCGATGTTCCCGGGCGTCGCCCCCGGCTTCTTCGTCGAGCGCCCGCAGGGGCCCAAGAACGTCGGCAAGGACCCCGCCGAGGTGGCGGCCGACAACCTGTCCAAGTCGTCGGGCGGGGGTCCGGTCAAGGGCCCCATCAAGTACTCCGTGAGCATGGACGGCAAGGCGCACTCCGTCACCGTCGAGAGAGCCTGAGGGAAACGTGAGCAAGAAGAAGCACCAGCACGAGGCCACGATGGAGGCCCGCACCGCCGAGCTGCTCGAGCGTCGCGCGGACATCGAGAAGGGTGGCGGCGAGGCCCGCCAGGAGAAGCAGCACGCCGCGGGCAAGCTGACCGCGCGCGAGCGGATCACCGCGCTGCTCGACCCCGGCACGTTCGAGGAGACGGGCATGTTCGCCCGTCACCAGTCGACCTACTTCGGGCTCGACCAGGCCGACCTGCCGGCCGACGGCGTGGTCACCGGCGAGGGCGCCGTGCTGGGCCGACCGGTCCACGTCGCCAGCCAGGACTTCACGGTCGCCGGCGGCAGCGCGGGCGAGATCCACTCCAACAAGGTCGCCGCCACGCTGCGCGCGAGCCTCGGCACCGGCACGCCGTTCGTGTTCATCAACGACTCGGGCGGCGCCCGGGTCCAGGAGGGCATCGGCTCCCTGGCCGGCTACGGCCGGGTGTTCTACAACAACGTGCTGCTCTCCGGCGTGGTCCCGCAGATCTCGATCATCGCCGGCCCGTGCGCCGGGGGCGCCGCCTACTCCCCGGCCCTGACCGACTTCATCATCCAGACCCGCCAGGCCCACATGTTCATCACCGGGCCCAGCGTGATCGCCCAGGTGACGGGGGAGCAGGTCACCTCCGACGAGCTCGGCGGCGCCGACGCCCACATGGCGCTGTCCGGGGTCAACCACTTCGTCGCCGACGACGACGAGCAGGCGGTGCTGATCGCCAAGAAGCTGCTGAGCTTCCTGCCCCAGAACAACTCCGAGGACCCGCCCATCGTCGACCCCGACTACGTCGTGGAAGCCGACCCGGACCTGCCCGGCGTCCTGCCGAGCTCGGACAAGAAGGGCTACGACGTCCGCGAGGTGATCGTCCGTCTCGTCGACCGCGGCGACTTCCTCGAGGTCCAGGCCGGCTACGCGGCCAACATCGTGGTCGGTTTCGGTCGGATCACCGGTCGCACCGTCGGCATCGTGGCCAACCAGCCCAACGTGCTCTCGGGCGTGCTCGACATCAACGCCTCCGACAAGGGGTCGTCGTTCGTACGCTTCTGCAACGCGTTCAACATCCCCCTGCTCACCCTCGTGGACGTCCCCGGCTTCCTGCCTGGCGTCGCCCAGGAGCACAACGGGATCATCCGGCACGGTGCGAAGCTCCTCTACGCCTACTCCGCCGCCTCGGTCCCCAAGATCACCGTGGTGCTCCGCAAGGCCTACGGCGGCGCCTACGTCGCCATGTGCTCGAAGGACCTCGGCGCCGACAAGGTGCTCGCCTGGCCCACCGCGGAGATCGCGGTCATGGGTGCCGAGGGTGCCGCCGAGATCGTCTTCCGGCGCGAGATCGCCGAGGCCGACGACCCGAAGCGGCGCCGGGCCGAGCTCGTCGAGGAGTACCGCTCGACGTTCTCGACGCCCTACGTGGCCGCCGCCCGCGGGCTCGTCGACGACATCATCGAGCCGGCCCGGACCCGCGAGCACGTGTCGCGGGCGCTGGAGATCCTGATCACCAAGCGCACCATCCGGCCGGCCAAGAAGCACGGGCTGGGCCCGACGTGAGCGCCCCGAAGCACGAGGAGCAGACGGTCGCCGAGCTGCTCGAGGCGGTCCGCTCGCTCTCGGAGCGGGTGTCCCACCTGGAGGCCGAGCTCGAGCAGCGCCGCCTGGACAACCCCGGCGTACCCGAGGACGTCGCGATCGCGATCTCCGCGGCGGTGGCGGCGTTCCTCGGCCACCGCGCCAAGGTCAAGCAGATGCACTATCGCACCGGCCAGGCGTGGGCGCAGCAGGGCCGCGTCGTCGTCCAGGGCCGCCACAACATCCACGGGTCGAGGTAGAAGACATGCAGCTCAAGGTGACCGTCAACGGCGTTGCGTACGACGTCGAGGTCGAGGTCGAGGAGGAGCCGAAGCCGACGCTCGGCGCGATCTTCATGACCGGCGGAGGCTTCTCACCGCCGCAGGTCAGTGCCCCGGCGGCGGGCGCATCCGCCGACGGCAACAGCGTGCAGGCGCCCCTGTCCGGGACGGTCGCGCGCGTCCTGGTCGAGGAGGGGCAGACCATCGAGGCCGGCGAGGTGGTGATCGTGCTGGAGGCGATGAAGATGGAGACCGAGATCACCGCGCCCCACGCCGGCACCGTCTCCGCCGTCCTCGTGTCCGCAGGCGAGGCCGTGACCGGCGGCCAGGTGCTCGTGCAGCTGGCTGACTGAACGACCTGACGAAGGCAGGCCCCACCGGGGCTTTGGTCCCTAGTGAGGTCCGGGGCGGGACGCCATGGTTGACGTGAGAGGTGGTGTTCCCATGGCGGTCATCGGCTTTCCCGGGCAGAGCACCGACGAGACGCAGCCCACGGAGCCACATCCCGGGCTCGTCCTGGTCACCGTCCTCGACGTCGTGGCGAAGGTCGTGCTGCTGCTCCTGCTCGCACTGGTCGCCGTCAACCCCGAGTGGGGCAACCTCGAGGGCAAGGCGCCGGTGACCCGCGCGGTCACCTACCCGATGTTCGCCTTCATCCTGCCGCTGGTCTGGGCGGCGTTCCTGCGCACCCGCCGTCCGTTCCCGTGGGTGGCCGACCTGCTCGTGACCCTCGCCTGCTTCAGCGACATCCTGGGCAACCGCCTGGACCTCTACGACCAGATCACGTGGTTCGACGACTGGATGCACTTCATGGACACCGGGCTCGTGAGCGCGGCGGTGGTGATCCTGACCCTGGACCACACCGCCACCCGGGCAGCAGTGGTCGAGCGGGCGATCGCGTCCGGGCTGACGGCCTCCCTGGCCTGCGAGCTTTTCGAGTACGCCTCCTTCGTGACCAGGTCGTCCGAGCTGACCTGGGCCTACGCCGACACCCTCGGTGACCTGACCCTCGGCTGGTTGGGCTCGGTGCTCGCCGCGCTCTTGATCCATGCGACCTGGCGGACCTTCGAGTCGCCCCCGACGTAGCAGGAGTCACATACCGTCGGTGTGTCACCGGCCGCGCTATTGACGTAGGTTCAACAGCATGTCTGTGCCTGCTCGCCTGTTCCCTGCCCTCGTCACTGCCCTCGTCTCCGGGCTCGTCGCGAGCGTGCTCGCCGCTCCGCCGGCGACCGCCCGCCCCGCGGTCGTGGCGTCCAGCACGGCCGAGCGGGCGACCACCGTGGCTTCGCGGTCGGTCGTCTTCGATCTCGTGAACTCCAGCGCCAGTCTGATCCGGTGCCAGGGTGACAACCAGTCGTATGCCGTCCGCGGCCGCCTGGTCGGCCCGCGCCAGGACGTCCTCGGCCTCGGCGGCCCCATCCGGGTCAACGTGCTGGTGCACGACGTGGGCACCGGGGCCTGGTTCTGGAACCTGCGCAAGCACCCCGCGTTCGACTACGCCACCCAGCTGGCACGCACGGGCGAGACCTCGCTGGTGCTCGACCGGCTCGGCTACGACCGTAGCCCGCTCGCCGACGGCAACGACACCTGCCTCGACGCCCAGGCCAACATGCTCCACCAGGTCGTGCAGCACCTCTACTCCGGCCGCTACGACTTCACCCGCGGTTCCACGACGACGCCGCACGCGTCCCACGTGGTGGTGCACGGCCACGGGGTCGGTGGCGCGATCGCCCAGGTCGAGGCCGCCCGCTTCGACGACACCGACGGCCTGGTGCTGATGTCGTGGGCCGGCGCCAACCTCTCCGAGCTCGCCTTGGAGCAGGCCCAGCAGCAGAGCGCCAAGTGCGTCCAGGGCGCCGGCTACGCGGCGTACGGCGCCAGCGCGAAGGCCTACCGCCGGCTGCTGTTCGCGACGGCGCCCAAGGCCGTCCAGCAGACGTCCCTGCGCAGGCGGAACCCGACGCCGTGCGGTGATGTCGCCAGCCTGTCGTCGACCCTGCTCGCGTCGACTGCCACCGCCGGCCAGGTCGAGGTCCCGGTGCTGTTGCTGTCCGGCAGTGCGGACGCACGCATCCGTGATGGCGGCACCCAGAGCGCCGCGTCGTCCTTCGGGTCCAGCGCGAAGGTGACCACGCGGAGCTTCGCGGGCGCCGGCAGCGCGCTGCCGCTCGAGAAGACCGCGCCGAAGACGCGGACCGCCGTGCTGCGGTGGCTCCGGACCCTCTAGGTCCGGGTCACACCCGGGGCGGCACGGAGGACCGGGGGCGCAGCCTCAGGGCGGGATCGACCGTGCGCTCGGTGTCCGGCTCCATGCCGTTCTTCACGCCCCAGAGCACCGCCTGGGAGCGACGCGTGACCTCGATCTTGCGGTAGGCCGAGCGGATGTAGGTCTTCACCGAGTTGATGCTGAGGTAGGCGCGGTTGGCGATCTCCTGGTTGCTCAGCCCCTGGGTGATCAACGCCAGGATCTCGGCCTCCCGCGGCGACAACCCGGCCGCGCGCCCTGGCCAGTCCCCGTCGGCGCCGACGCTGGTCTCGTGCTCGCCGACGAGGACCACGACCTCACCGGCCATGACCCGCTCGAGGGCCGAGACGATCTCGGGTCCGCTGAGGACCTTGGAGAGGTAGCCCGCGGCGCCGCGCGCGAGGGCCCGCTCGATCAGGTCCGGCTGCAGGTTCCAGCTGTAGATCACGACCTTGGCGTCGCTGTCGCGCACGAAGTCCTCCAGGTCGAGGCCGTCGCCCTGCACCTGGCCGAAGGTGTCGTAGAGGACGATGTCGACGTCGGTGAGGACGGCCATCGACGCGCCGGTCTCGACGACGTCGATGCGCTCGTCGGCGAGGAACGCCGCCACCCCGGCGATCACGACGGCGTAGTCGTTGACAATGGCCAGTCGAAGTGGGCGGGTCATGCACGTTCCATGCCTGGGAGTGTAGACCGGACCGGACCGGGTGCCTGTTGGTCACCCGGTCGGGTCAGGCAGGCCTGCTCAGGAAGCCTTCGTCACTTCGACGGTTGCGGCGTCTTGCACTTCACCTTGGGGTTGACGCCCAGGTAGTTGAGCGGTCCGGCGACGATCGTCAGGGACGTGTCGCCGAACGTCTTGCAGCTGACCTCGCGGTCGTCTCCGAAGTAGCCCCGCTGGACGGCGGCGAGCACCCCGATCACGAGCCAGACGACGAGAATCATTCCGATCAAGCTCTTCATGGCAGCCTCCTTTGGGCGTTCACCCTAGGTACCCAGTTCGCGGGTGGCTCAGCCGGGGAGGTCGGTGTAGGTCGCCTGGTAGGCGCGGAGCAGCGCGCGACCCTCGTCCAGCGCCTGGTCCAGTGCCGGCACCAGCTCGAGTGCCCCGTCAGTCGTGTCGGCGTCGCCGAGCCACTCGAGCTGTCGCGCCGCGGCCGCGGCCGCCTGGACACCGAGGTTGAGCGCGCTGCCGGCGAGCTTGTGCGACGCCTGACGCATCTTGGCGGCGTCGCCGGCGAGGATGTGGTCGCGGATGGTCTCCACGGCCGCTACCGAGTTGACCGAGAAGTTGCTGATCGCGCGGTCGAGGTAGTCGGTGTTGCCGGGGTCGAGGTCGCGCAGCATGTCGAGGCGTTCGACGTCGAGCCCGATGATCGGAGCGGTAGGTGGCAGCACCCGCTCATCATCACCCACGAGGTCGCCACTCGGGGGAAGAACCGTCCAGTGCGTCAGCGCGGTCGACAGCGCCTGCGCGTCGACGGGTTTGGTGAGGAAGTCATCCATGCCGGCCTCCAGGCACCGCTCGCGCTCGCCCTCGATGGCGGCGGCGGTCATCGCGATCACTGGGGTACGGCGTCCGTCCCCCTCGCGGGCGCGCAGGGCGCGGGTGGCGGCGTACCCGTCGAGCTTGGGCATCTGCACGTCCATCAGGACCGCGTCGTAGGGGTGCTGCGCCAGCATCTCGAGCGCGATGGCTCCGTCGGCCGCCACCTCGGCGGTGTAGCCCATGGCCTCCAGCAGACCGACCGCCACCAGCTGGTTGACCTCGTTGTCCTCGACCACCAGGACCTGCAGTCCGCCGGCGGTGTCCGGTGCGTCGGGCTCGGCTTCCGGCCGGACCCGCGGCGACTCCGAGATACCCAGCAACGCGTTGCTGAACGACGCCGTGAAGGTGAAGACGCTGCCGTGCGGCACGTTGGGCGCGTAGGCGATCTCGCCGCCCAGTGCCTCGACGATCTCCTTGGAGATGGCCAGGCCGAGACCGGTCCCTCCGTAGAGGCGGGTGGTGGAGGAGTCCGCCTGGGTGAAGGGCGCGAAGAGGCTGGGGACCTGCTCCGGCGCGATACCGATGCCGGTGTCGGACACACGCGCCAGCAGCTCGGTGCGGTCGCCCTCGCTCGTCGCGGAGACGGTCGCGATCACCTCGCCCTCGTCGGTGAACTTCACGGCGTTGGAGAGCAGGTTGGAGAGCACCTGGGCCAGCCGGGTGGGGTCGCCGGACAAGGAGACGGGCACGCTCTCGTCGCACGTGGCCTCGATCACGACACCCCGGGCCCGCGCCGACTCGCCCAGGACGCTGACCACCTCCTCGAGGAGCAGGCGTACCTCGAAGTCGACCTGCTCCAGCTCGAGCCGGCCGGCCTCCATCTTGGAGAAGTCGAGAACGTCGTTGATCACGCTGAGCAGGGCCCGGCTGGCCACCTGGACCCCGGAGGCCAGGCGATGCTGGTCCGGGCTCAGGGGGGTGCGCATCAGCAGGTCGTTGAGCCCGATGACCCCGTTGAGCGGCGTACGGATCTCGTGGCTCATCGTGGCGAGGAACTCCGACTTCTGCCGCGACGCCTCCATGGCCGCGTCACGAGCGTCGGCCACGACCCGCTGCGCCTCCTCGCGCTCCGCGACCCGACCCAGCTGCATGGCGACGGACTCGACCATGGCCTGGATCATCTCGTGCCGGTAGAGCGGCGGGTCGGACGTGATCGTGATGATGGCGGCCGGGACGCCGGCATAGCCCACGTTGAACGCGATCGTGAGCCGGTCGTCGCTCCACACCGACTCGCCCCGGCGCAGCGCCTCGTTCGCGAGCGCCAGCTCCTGGGCGGTCTCGTCCGGGGTCTCCAGATCGAGGTTGCGGTCGGCGTCGCTGAAGTAGACGGGCTCGGCGCGGGTCCCGTCGTCCACGACGTCGAACGCCCGGGCCCGGCGCCAGTCGTCGTGGAGCAGGACGAGGTCGTTGGCCTGGACGAGCACGTCGTGCAGCGTGTGCGCCTCGTTGGAGGCGCTGGCCACGGCCTGCATCAGCACGTTCTGGTTGACCTGGTCGACCAGGGCCAGCTCTGCCTCCTTGACCTCGGTCACGTCCTGGTGGGTCCCCGACAGGCCGATGGCGACCCCGTCGGCGTCGCGGCGGACGATGCCGCGCCCGCGGGTCCACACCCAGTCGTGCTTGCCGTGCAGGCGGGCGATCCACACGAAGTTGTCCACGCCCTCGTCCGCCAGCGCGACGGCGTCCTCGACCGCCTGTCGGTCGTCCGGGTGGACGAGGCCGAGGAACTGCTCGTAGGTGCGCGGGACCTCGTCGCTGGTCCAGCCGTAGATCTCCTCCAGGCCGGTCGAGCTGACGATCTCGCTGCAGTGGTAGTCCCACTCCCAGCTGCCCACCCGCGCGATCCGCTGCGCCTCGTCGAGCCGCATCCGGCTGGCGACCAGCTCGTCCATGGTCGCGCGCCGCTCGCTGACGTCAGAGATCCGGTGGAGTACGGCGGTGAGGGTGCCGTCGGGCGCGTACAGCCCGCTCTCCAGGACCTCGACCCACGTGCGCGACCCGTCCTTGGCGACGAACTGGCTCTCGACCGGCCCGTCGTTCAGCTCACCGCGACGGACTGCCTCGAGGTGGGCGGCGAACTGGAGCCGGCCATCCTCGTCGAGGGTGTCGGCCACCTCCAGCTGCAGGAACTCCCGGCGCGGCACGCCGTACATCGCGGCGATCGCGGCGTTGGCGTAGATCGTGCGGCCGTCGAGGTCGAACACCCAGATCCCGTCGGACGCGGTCTCGACGATGTCGCGATAGAGCTCAGGGTCCATCAGAGCCTCGTCGCGGTGGCGTCGGCGATCAGGTAGTCGCCGTCGGTGCCGACGAGCGTGAGGCTCACCTCTTCCGTGGACTGTTCACCGTTGCGCTCGTAGCTGTAGACGTAGGTGACGGTCATCGCGTCGGGATCGGCGCTCACGTTCTCCACCTGGGGGTCTTTCACACTGCCCCAGAACTCCTGGTAGCCGGCCTCACCGCCGCTTGCCTCGCCGTAGGCGGGCGTGAGCAGCGCGAAGCCCGCCGCCGGATCTGAGCTGGCGATCCCCGGGTAGCTGCCGCCGAACTCCTCCATGCCCGCTGCCGTGACCCGCGCGCTGGGCTGGGTGTCGGTGGTCGACGGATTGTTGGCGGACCCGGGGCCGTCGGTGTCGTCGCCGCGGTTGAGCCCGATCAGGACACCGATCACCGTCAACAGCGCGACCACGGCGACCGCGCCGAGGATCGGCAGCAGTCGGTTGGGCGGCCGGGATGCGCGGGTGCCGGGGTCGGCCACCGGCCGGGGCAGCACCGCAGACATCACCTGGGTGGACCCGGAGCCACTGTCGGTGGCGAGGGGGCGGCGGCGCCGCAGCGGCTTGGGTGCGACGGCTGCCGGCCCGGCGTGGAGGAAGTCGACCACCTGCCGCATCGACCACCGCTCCTGCGGGTCGACGACCATGCTGGACGCCAGTAGCGGCGTGAGCCAGCCGGCATCGTAGAGGCGGGGCGGCTCCTCGTGGACGATCCGGTACAGGCCGCCGATCACGTTGTCGCCGATGTCGTACGGCGGATGTCCGGCGAGGGCGTGGTAGAGCGTGGCGCCGAGCGACCACACGTCGCTCAGGTCGGTGGCCTGCCTGCCGGAGGCGACCTCGGGAGAGATGTAGGCCGGCGAGCCGGTCACCAGGCCGGTCTGGGTCAGCGACGCGTCGGCCTCGGCGCGGGCGATCCCGAAGTCGGAGAGCTTCACCTGGCCCTCGGGCGTCACCAGGATGTTGGAGGGCTTCACGTCACGGTGGACGATCCCGGCCTCGTGGGCGGCGGCCAGCGCCTCGGCCGCCTGCACCATGATCTTGGCGGCCTGGTCGGGGGAGAGAGCGCCGTTGCTGCGCACGAGCTCGGCGAGGGTGCTGCCCTCGACGTACTCCATCACCAGCCACTGCTGGTCGTCCTCGTCGACGAGGTCGAAGACGGCGACCACGTGCGGGTGGTTGAGGCGGGCGGCCAGCCGGGCCTCGCGCTCGGCCCGCAGCAGGTCGGGGCTGCTGCCGCCCGGAGACATGCCGATGCGTTTGAGCGCCACCTGGCGTCCGAGCACGTCGTCGCGCCCGAGCCAGACCGCACCCATCCCGCCTCGCCCGATCTCCCGGTCGAGCGAGTACCTCCCTGCGATCACTGGTCCTCCTCCTGCTCGCAAGGGTAGTCAGGTCAGTAACCCGTTCGTCGGTGCACGCAGTGATGCGGCAGGCTGGAGCCAGCCACACCCCACTGCGAACGCCACTCCGGAAGGCCCACCCGTGACCATCGACCACACTCTCCTCGACGACCTCGAGTGGCGCGGGCTGATCGCCCACTCGACGGACCTCGACGCGCTGCGCGAGGCCCTCAGCGCCGGGAGTGTGCGCTACTACGTCGGCTTCGACCCGACCGCACCCAGTCTGCACATGGGGCATCTCGTGCAGATCCTCACCGCCAAGCGGCTGCAGGAGGCCGGCCACACGCCGTACGCCCTGGTCGGCGGCGCCACCGGCATGATCGGCGACCCCAAGGAGGCGGGGGAGCGGGTCATGAACTCGGTGGAGACGGTCGGCGAGTGGGTCGGGCGCGTGCGACGCCAGATCGAGCCGTTCCTGTCCTTCGAGGGCGACAACGCCGCCACCATGGTCAACAACCTCGACTGGACCGCGCCGATGTCGACCATCGACTTCCTGCGCGACATCGGCAAGCACTTCCCGGTCAACCGGATGCTGGCCCGCGACGTCGTGCGCAGCAGGCTCGAGTCGGGGATCAGCTACACCGAGTTCAGCTACGTCCTGCTGCAGTCCCTCGACTACCTCAACCTGCACCGCCAGTACGGCGTGTCGCTGCAGTTCGGTGGCTCCGACCAGTGGGGCAACCTCACCGCGGGTGTCGAGCTGATCCGCCGCACCGAGGGTGCCAAGGTGCACGCCATCGCGACGCCGCTGATGACCAAGGCCGACGGCACCAAGTACGGCAAGACCGAGGGCGGGGCCCTGTGGCTCGACCCGGAGATGCTCTCGCCCTACGCGTTCCACCAGTTCTGGCTCAACGTCGAGGACGGGAAGATCGGCGAGCTGCTGCGGGTCTTCACGTTCCTGCCGCGCGAGGAGATCGAGGCCCTCGAGGTGAGGCATGCCGAGAAGCCGTTCCTGCGGGAGGCTCAGCGGACGTTGGCCGACGAGGTGACGACGCTGGTGCACGGCGCCCACGAGACCGAGCAGGCCAAGGCCGCCGCGGCCGCTCTGTTCGGTGGCGGGGAGCTCTCCGGGCTCAGCGCCGACACCCTGGCTGCCGCGCTCCGCGAGGCGGGCTCCATCGAGGTCCCGGCGGCCGCCGAGCTGCCGACGGTCGTCGACCTGCTCGTCGAGACCGGCCTGGCCAAGAGCAAGGGCGAGGCACGGCGCACCGTCACCGAAGGCGGCGCCTACCTCAACAACGTGCGCGTCGAGGACCCCGAGGCCCGCCCGTCCGCCGACGACCTGGTCGCCGGCTCCTGGCTGGTGCTGCGGCGCGGCAAGAAGAACTTCTCCGGCGTCCAGGTGGGGTGACCCGGGTGGACGAGGCTCGCTGGCTCGCAGGACTGGAGTCGCAGGCTCGTGACCGGCTGCCCGCGCCGGTCTTCGAGTACCTCGTCCAGGGTGCACGTGACGGCCTGAGTGCCGCGCGCGCAGCCGACTCCTGGCGTTCGGTGCGCTTCCTCCCGCACGTCCTGCGCGACGTGACCGACGTACGCCTGGACGTGGAGCTGCTCGGGCGCCCCGTCACGGTGCCGTGGGGCGTCGCGCCGACCACCTTGCAGCGCGCCGTCCACCCGGACGGCGAGCTGGCGATGGCCCGGGCCACGGCGGCCGCAGGCGGGCTCATGGTCGTCTCCAGCAACGCCGGCACCTCGTTCGCCGACATCGGCGCGACCGGCGTGCACTGGTGGCTCCAGGCCTACCTCCCCGCGGACCGCACGCTGGCCGAGCCGATGCTCGACCGTGCCGTGGCCGCGGGGGCCTCGGCCGTGGTGCTCACCGTCGACACCCCGGTCGTCGCCCTCAAGCAGCACGCCGGCGACGCCGTGTGGGACGTCGCGGACCCGGCGCTGCTGCGGGTCAACTTCGACCCGGGGTACGACGAGCAGCCCGGCGCGGGCAAGGCGCTCGACCTGGGACCGCACGACGTCGACTGGCTGGCCGCGCGCACCGGGCTCCCCGTGGTCGTCAAGGGCGTGCTGCGCCCCGACGACGCCCTGCGCTGTGTCCAGGCCGGCGCCCGCGGCATCTGGGTCTCCAACCACGGTGGGCGCCAGCTCGACCGCGCGGCGACCACGGTCGAGGTGCTGCCGGGCGTGGTCGCGGCCGTCGCCGGATCCGCTGAGGTGTACGTCGACGGGGGAGTACGCAACGGACTCGACCTGCTGGCCGCGCTGGCCTCGGGCGCCGACGCCGCGTTCCTGGGCCGGCTCCCGCT
>JBAZRQ010000005.1:0-14767 GCA_041662925.1 Nocardioides sp.
CCTGCATCTGGCCGGCGTCCACGCGCTGGCCGCCGTACCAGATGACCGCGACGCTGGAGACGTTCACGACGAGCATCACCAACGGGAACATCGTGGCCATCCAGCGCCCGGCCCGCACCGACACCTCGGTCAGGTCGTCGTTGGCCTTGGCGAAGCGGCGGGCCTCGTAGGGCTCGCGCACGAACGCGCGCACCACCCGGATGCCGGTGATCTGCTCGCGCAGCACCCGGTTGACGCCGTCGATGCGCTCCTGGACCAGGCGGAAGCTCGGCACCATCTGCGAGACCACGACGCCCACGGCCAGGAACAGCGCCGGGACGACGATCGCGAGCAGCCAGGACAGCCCGAGGTCCTCGCGCATCGCCATCAGAATGCCGCCGACCATCATGATCGGCACCGACACCGCCATCGTGCAGGACATCAGCACCAGCATCTGCACCTGCTGCACGTCGTTGGTGTTGCGGGTGATCAGCGACGGGGCCCCGAACTGGGCGACCTCGCGGCCGGAGAACGACCCGACCCGGTGGAACACCGCCGCCCGGAGGTCACGGCCGAACGCCATCGCCGTACGGGCGGAGAACCACACGGCCACGACCGAGCAGGCGATCTGCAGGAGCGAGACGCCGAGCATGACCGCGCCGGTGCGCAGGATGTAGTCGGTGTCACCGAGCGCGACCCCCTCGTCGATGATGTCGGCGTTGAGGCTCGGCAGGTAGAGCATCGCGACCGTGGCGGTGAACTGCAGCACCACGATCACGGCCAGCCAGGTGCGGTAGGGGCGCAGGTAGGTGCGCATGGTCCGGAGCAGCATCAGTCCCTCTTTCGCAGCCCGAGCAGGACGGTGTCGACGATCTGGTCGGGCGTGAGCAGCCGCCCGTCGGCGATCTTCTGGTGGCTGCCGGCGAAGGTCAGCAGCCGCAGGACGTGGACGAAGTGGTCGACGGGTACGGCGAGCTGGTCGCGGTCGTCGCCGACCACGTCGGCGAACAGCCCGTCGAGCCGGGCCCGCCAGGCCACGGCCTCGTCGGAGTCGTGGAGGTGGTGGGGCGGGCCGACAAGCTCCATCTTCTGCATCAGCTCGAACGTGGCCCGGAACCGCTGCTGGAAGATCGCGACCAGGTCGACCAGGCGGCCGCGCAACGGCTGGCCCCGGTCGATGCCCTCGATCCGCGCGACGACGTCCCCGGGCTCGAACGCCCGCTCGATGGCCGCGTCGACCAGCTCGTCCTTGGAGTCGAAGACCCGGAAGATCGTGCCCTCGGCCACCTTGGCCGCCTCGGCGATCTGGCGCGTGGTCACCGACCTCCCGTGCACGCGCAGCAACCGCAGCGTCACGTCGGTCAGCTCGCAGCGGCGCTCTTCGGCGGACAGGGGTCGGGCACGGGCCATGTCGCCAGCCTAAGTGAGTGAGCGCTCACTCACAAGTGGGTTTACGGGTGTCAAGAGTGGCGGCGGATCTCAGCAGATGCTGAGATCCCCGTTGTCCCGGGCCTTTACGACTCCCCGGAACAACGGGAAAAGGTCCGGAACCTCCACGCCACGACTACGGCGCCAGCCGCTCCGTGACCCAGCCGCCCTCGGTACGGCGGTAGGCGAGCCGGTCGTGCAGCCGGCCACGGCGGCCCTGCCAGAACTCCACGACCTCGGGGCGCACGAGGTAGCCGCCCCACTCGTCGGGGACCGGTACGACGCCGGGGAAGCGGCGCTCCACCTCGTCGTACGCCGCGTCCAGCTCGTCGCGCCCACCGACGACGCGGGACTGGTGCGAGGCCCAGGCGCCGAGCTGGGAGAGGCGCGGACGAGAGGTGAAGTAGGCCTCGACCTCGTCGCGGGGCAGCAGCTCCGCGACGCCCTCGACCCGGACCTGGCGCTCGAGCAGGTGCCAGGGGAACAGCAGCGCGCAGTGGGCGTTACCGGCCAGCTCAGCGCCCTTGCGGGAGGCGATGTTGGTGAAGAAGCGGAAGCCCTCGTCGGCGTAGCCCTTGAGCAGCACCATCCGTGAGGAGGGCCGGCCCTCCGGCCCCACGGTGGCGAGGTCCAGGGCGTTGGGCTCGTGCAGGCCGGCCGCGCGGGCGTCGTCGAACCAGCGGCCGAACATCGTCATCGGGTCGGCGGCAAGGTCCGCCTCGGAGAGCCCGCCGGCGGCGTACTCCTGACGGAGTCCGGCGAGGTCCGCATCGTCGTGTGTGTTGTCTCCCATGCTGCGCAATCTAGGCCGTGGTGCAGAATGCCTCCGGCACGCCTACACCCCAGGCGTCAGACAAAGGAGTCGCCGGATGACCGAGGTACACCACGGACTGGAGGGCGTCGTCGCCTTCGAGACCGAGATCGCCGAGCCCGACAAGGAAGGCTCCGCGCTCCGCTACCGCGGTGTCGACATCGAGGAGATCGTCGGCCGGGTCCCGTTCGAGAACGTCTGGGGGCTGCTGATCGACGGCAGCTACGACCCGGGCCTGCCGGCAGCCGAGCCCTACAACCTCGCGGTCCACACCGGCGACGTCCGCGTCGACGTGCAGGCCGCCGTGGCGATGCTCGCACCGGCGTTCGGCTTCGGCCAGACCTACGACATCTCCGACGAGCAGGCCCGCGAGGACCTCAGCCGGGTCGCCGTGATGGTGCTGTCGTACGCCGCCCAGTCCGCGCGCGGGCTCAGCCAGCCGGTCGTCCCGCAGCGCCTCGTCGACCAGGGCGCCACCCTCGCCGAGAAGTTCCTGATCCGCTGGAAGGGCGAGGCCGACCCCAAGCACGTCAAGGCGATCGACGCCTACTGGTCCTCGGCCGCCGAGCACGGCATGAACGCGTCGACCTTCACCGCTCGCGTGATCACCTCGACCGGCGCCGACGTCGCGGCCGCGTTCTCCGGCGCGATCGGCGCCATGAGCGGCCCGCTGCACGGCGGTGCGCCCGCTCGGGTGCTGACGATGATCGAGGCCGTCGAGGAGATGGGCGACGCGACCACGTACGTCAAGGGCCTGCTCGACTCCGGCGAGCGGCTGATGGGCTTCGGCCACCGCGTCTACCGCGCCGAGGACCCGCGCGCCCGCGTGCTGCGTCGTACGGCGAAGGAGCTCAACGCGCCGCGCTACGAGGTGGCGCATGCGCTCGAGAAGGCCGCGCTTGCCGAGCTGCGCGAGCGCCGCCCCGACCGGGTGCTCGAGACCAACGTGGAGTTCTGGGCCGCGATCGTCCTCGACTTCGCCGAGGTGCCCGCCAACATGTTCACGTCGATGTTCACCTGTGCCCGCACGGGTGGCTGGTCGGCGCACATCCTCGAGCAGAAGCGCACCGGCCGTCTGATCCGGCCCTCCGCCGTCTACTTCGGCCCGGCCCCGCGCCCGGCCACCGAGGTGCGTGGCTGGAAGGCAGAGTGGGCCGGCTGAGCCGACCCGTCCTGACCACCGAGCGGCTCCGCCTGGAGCCGCTCACGGTCGCGCACACCGAGCTGCTGGTCGAGCTCGACTCCGACCCGGAGGTGCTGCGCTACATCTTCGGACGGTCGCTGTCTCGCCGCGAGGTCGTGACGACGTGGCTGCCCAGGCGCGTCCGCCCCGAGGCCGATGCGCGCGGGATCGGCTACTGGGTCGGCTACGCCGGCGACGAGTGGCTGGGCTGGTGGTGCCTGAGCCTCGACGACGAGGACCCCGACGCCGCGGAGCTCGGCTACCGGCTGCGCCGTACGGCGTGGGGTCACGGCTACGCGAGCGAGGGCTCGCGCGCGTTGCTGGCACATGGCTTCGAGACCGTGGGCCTGGACCGGGTCTGGGCGACCACGATGGCGGTCAACACCGGCTCACGCCGGGTCCTGGAGGCGATCGGTCTGTCCCTGGACCGGGTCGAGGTGCAGACCTGGGCAGCCCCGCTGCCCGACTGGGAGCGGGGCGAGGCCCACTACTCACTCACCCGAGCGACCTGGGAGCAACGTTGAGCGACGCCGAGACGTGGGACGCCGAGGCGGAGGGCTTCGACGACGAGCCCGACCACGGCCTGCGCGATCCCGTCGTGCGCGAGGCGTGGCGCGCGCTGCTGCGTTCGGTGCTGCCGGCCGCCCCGGCACGCGTGGCCGACCTCGGCTGCGGCACCGGCACGTTGGGGCTGCTGCTCGCCGGCGACGCGTACGCCGTCGACGGGGTGGACTTCTCCCCGGAGATGGTCCGTCGCGCGCGGGCCAAGGCTGCCGGCACGCTCGGCGTCACCTTCGCGGTCGCAGACGCCGCCGAGCCGCCGCTCACGCCCGCGACGTACGACGTGGTGCTGTGCCGCCACGTCCTCTGGGCACTGCCCGACCCGGCCGGGGCGCTCGCCCGGTGGCGCGGGCTCCTCGCTCCCGGCGGCCGGATCGTCCTGGTCGAGGGCAGCTGGTCGACCGGCGCCGGCCTCACGGCGGACGAGGCCGTCGCGCTGGTCGAGGGCGCGGGGCTGCGGGCCGAGCTGCGGCGCCTGCCCGAGGCCGTCTACTGGGGCCGCGAGATCACCGACGAGCGCTACCTCGTCGTCGGCACCTGACCGCGGGCGGGTCAGGCGCGGCCGGTGCGCCGGAGGTACTCCGCGCCGCGCGGCGACAGGTCGTAGCCGACGTCGTAGCTGCGGGTCAGGCCGAGGTTCTTGAGCTTGCGGACATCGATCTTGAACGGATCGCGCTCGCGGCCCACCTCCGCGGCCAGGTCGGGTGCCCGCACCTGAGGACGGCGCCGGATCAGCTCGAGGGTCTGCATCGTCCACGGGCCGTGGCTGCTGGCGCGGTCCAGCCGCTCCAGCCGCGCGTCCAGCGCGGCGACGTCGTCGTCGCTGAGGTCGGCGTCCTCGCGCAGGGCGATGCGAGGGTCCGCGCCGACCCACGAGAGCCGCACGCGGTACGTCGCCAGGCTGGCGTCGGGCGCCAGCCGGGCGCGCAGCCGGTCGGCGTCCGCGTGGCCGGCGCGCACCGCCTCCTCGTCGGTGATCGCCTCGGGGTCGACCACGCTCACCTCGTCGACGCGCACCACCCCGGCGACCGTCTTGAACGTCCGGCCGGGCTCGACGTCCTGCCGCTTCCAGCGCCGGAACGCCAGGTCCATCGAGCCGTCGGCGACCCCGCGCGCGACCTTCATCGGGAGCAGCACCGGACCTCCTCAGTCAGGCAGTCGAGTCAGCCGAGACGTTTGCCGAGCGTCCGGCTGAGCGGCGAGTCACGGTAGTGGCCGAAGCCCGGCACCGCCACGTAGCCCGACGACTCGTAGAGCGCGATCGCCTCCGGCTGCTTCAGCCCGGTCTCCAGCACCAGCGCCCGTGCACCCGCCGCGCGCGCCGACTCCTCGAGGTGGGCGAGCATCCGGCGGGCGTGACCCGCCCCGCGCGCCGCGGGCACGACGTACATGCGCTTGATCTCGCAGGTCTCGGTGGTGCCGAACGCCTCGACGCTCGAGCGGCGCCAGGCGCCGGTGACGATCGGCACGTCGTCCTGCCAGCCCAGGTAGAAGCCGCCGTGCGGGGGCTCGAACTCGAGCGGGTCGACGGGTGACTCGTCCTGGCCGCCGTAGCGGACGACGTACTCGGCCTGGACCTCCGCGACCAGCCGTCGGGCATCGGGGTGGCCGTAGCCGACGCGCTCGATGCGCATGAGGGTGTCCTCCGATTTATCCCGACTGCAACGGTGCTGACACAATAGAGACCTCTCTGACAGCGTCGTCAGCACCCATCCCACTGCAGCTCGGAAGGTTCCCCGTGAGCGACGCCCTCAAGATCCCCACCGATCTCCTGCCCGCCGACGGCCGCTTCGGCGCCGGCCCGTCGAAGATCCAGACCAGCCACCTCGACGCCCTCGCGGCGACCGGCTCGTCCCTCATGGGTACGTCGCACCGGCAGGCCCCCGTCAAGGACACCGTCGGGCGCGTGCGCGACGGCCTCGCCTCGCTGTTCTCGCTCCCCGACGGCTACCAGGTGGTGCTCGGCAACGGCGGCGCGACGGCGTTCTGGGACATCGCCACGTTCGGCCTGATCCGCGAGCGCAGCCAGCACCTGTCGTTCGGCGAGTTCTCCTCGAAGTTCGCCAAGGCCGCGGCCGACGCCCCGTGGCTCGCCGCCCCGTCCGTGATCAAGAGCGAGCCCGGCTCGCGGCCGGACGCCGTGGCCGAGGACGGCATCGACGCCTACGCGTGGGCGCACAACGAGACCTCGACGGCGGTCATGGCCCCCGTCGTCCGGCCCGCCGGCACGACCGCGGGCGACGCCCTGGTGCTGGTGGACGCCACCTCGGGCGCCGGCGGCCTGCCGGTCGACCTCACCCAGGTGGACACCTACTACTTCGCCCCGCAGAAGTGCTTCGCCTCCGACGGCGGCCTGTGGATCGCCCTGATGTCGCCGGCCGCCCTGGAGCGCGCCGCCGAGATCGCGGCGACCGACCGCCACATCCCGGCGTTCTTCGACCTGCCGACCGCCATCGACAACTCGGCCAAGAACCAGACCTACAACACCCCGTCGGTCGCCACGCTGTTCCTGATGGCCGAGCAGCTGGACTGGATGAACTCCCAGGGCGGCCTGGCGGGCATGGTCGAGCGCACCACCGCCTCCTCCGACGCGCTCTACGGCTGGGCCGAGAAGACCAGCTACACGACGCCGTACGTCGTGGACCCGACGCACCGTTCGCTGGTGATCGGCACCATCGACTTCGACGACGCCATCGACGCCGCCGCGATCGCCAAGACCCTGCGCGCCAACGGCATCGTCGACACCGAGCCCTACCGCAAGCTGGGCCGCAACCAGCTCCGGATCGCGATGTACCCCGCCGTCGACCCGTCTGACATCGAGGCCCTCACCCACTGCATCGACTACGTGGTCGAGCACAGCTGAGTCGTCTCGTTGGGATAGTCCCTCACAGGAGAGCGGTTTCCGGCGGTTTTCCGGCCGGAATCTCGCCCTCCTGTTGGGGACTACCCCGACTTCACGACGGCGAGGATCTCGTCGTACGTCGACCGGCCGAAGGCGACGAGTCGCGCCTCGGTGACCTGGGTCGGGGTGGCGCGGAGGGTCTCGACGGCGGCCGCGATGGCGTCGTCCTTGGGCCAGCCGTAGACGCCGGCGCTCACCAGTGGGAACGCGACGGTCCGTGCGCCGAGCTCGTCGGCGACCGCCAGCGCGCGGGAGTAGCAGGACGTGAGCAGCGCGCGGTCGGTCTCGCCGGCATGCCGGTTGGGGCCGACCACGTGGATGACCCAGCAGGCCGGGAGGTCGCCGGCCGTCGTCCAGCCCGCGTCGCCGGTGGCCAGCCCGTGCGGGAAGCGGCGTACGCAGTCGGCGAGCACCGCCGGCCCCCCGGCCGCGTGGATCGCCCCGTCCACCCCGCCGCCACCGCGCATCCGCCGGTTGGCCGCGTTGACGACGGCATCGACCTGCTGCCGGGTGACGTCGCCCTCGACGACCGTGAGCTCCATCATGACCGCTTGAGCAGCTTGAGGGTGGCCCGCTCGAGCGCGGCCTGGCGCTCGTCCGGTGTGCCATGGGTACGCCGGGTGGTGGCGCCGATCGTCCGGCCCTCCTCGTAGGCCTCGATCACCCGGGGGTCGACGTAGGCGGAGCGGGCCAGGGCGGGGGTGTTGCCCAGGAACTCGGAGACCTCCGTCATCGCACCCGCGACCGCGCGCTTCCGCGACGCCTGGGTCTCGCCGTGCTCCTCGGTCCCGGCGAGCGCGGCAGCGGCGAGCACCGTGGCGTGCCAGGTGCGGAAGTCCTTGGCCGTCGCCTCCAGGCCCGTGCTGGCGCGGACGTACTCGTTGACCAGGTCGGGCAGGACCGAGCGCCACGAGCGGCCGGACTTGTAGGCCAGCAGCCGTGGGTCCTCGGCGCGGCGGCGACGCATGATCTCGATCGCCTCGATCACGGTGGCGTCGTCGATCTCGATGCGGTGGTCGACCCCGGACTTGCCGACGAAGGTGAAGACCAGACGCGCCTGGTGCCGCTTGACGTGCCGGCGCTCGAGGGTCGTGAGCCCGAAGCTGCCATGGGTGTCGGCGTAGAAGTCGTTGCCGATCCGGAAGTAGCCGAGGTCCAGCAGCCGTACGGCTGCGGCGCACGCGCGCTCGAGCGGCATCCCCTCGCGACCGAGGTCGGCGACCACCAGCTGGCGCGCCTTGACCAGCGCGCGCCCGAACTCCTGCATCCGGTCGAACTTCTCCGCGTCGCGCTTCGCCCGCCAGACCGGGTGGTAGAGGTACTGGCGGCGACCGGCCTCGTCGGTGCCCACCGCCTGCAGATGACCGTTGTCGTGCGGGGTCACCCACACCTCGCGCCACGCGGGCGGGATCACGAGGTCGCGCACCCGCCGGGCGTCGTCCTCAGGCAGCCGGTCGCCGTGCTCGTCGAGGTAGACGAAGCCGCGGCCCGCACGACGGCGGGTCCAGCCCGGCTGCTCGGGCGACGTGCGGCGGAGACGGGGCACGCCGCGACCATATGACGGTCGGTGGCGGGGGCGTCTCACCCCGACGGGTCACGTCGTCTTGCCGCGCCGCAGAGCGAGGACCAGCGCCACGATCACGCCCAGGCCGAGCCAGCCGGTGAGGAACCACGGCCAGAACGGGCGGTCGGTGTCCGTGGTCTCGGGCAGCTCGCGGCCCTCACGGCTCCTCGTGGTGGGTTCTGCGGTGGGCTCGGCGGTCGGTGTCGCGGTGGGCGGGGGCGTGGGCGTGGGCGTGGGCGTCGCCGGTGTCGGGGTGACCACCTCGCGCAGCTCGTCGGGAAGCGCCACCCGCAGCACGGAGGTGAACTGCCCCTCCGTGCTCACGTAGAGGGTGCCGTCGGCTGCGACGGCGATCCCCTCCCCCTGCGGCTGGTCGGGCAACGACACCTCGCCCACGCGCTCCAGCGACGGGAAGGCGTAGACCACGGCCCGTCCGTAGTCGCGCAGGACCAGATGGCGCCCGTCGGGGAAGAACGCGCCGTCGGTGACGATCCCGATCACCGGGCCGACCGGCTCGAGCCGGTTGGCACCCGTGCCGCTCGGCTCGCGCGGGGCCGCGTAGAGGGTCCCACCGAAGAGCTCCTTCGACGCGACGTAGATCCGCCGGGTGACCGGGTGCACCAGCAGCGCCTCGGCGTCGCGAGGTCCGCCCGGGTAGGTCAGCTCGAACACGTCCGGCGACACGATCCGCTCCCCGCGCTCGACGGGGACCCGCAGCACGCTCACGGAGTCGCGCTCCCCGCGGTTGTCGCCGATGTCCCCCACGAGCACCCGGTCGCGCCCCCACGGCGCGAGCGCCTCGACGTCGGTGGCGTCACCCCACGAGGCGCTGCCCACCGTGTCACCGGAGCGGTCGACCACGAAGGTCCGCCCGTCGTCCCCGGAGTCGTTGACGGTCACGAAGGCGTCTCCGCTCGCCACGAGGCCGCTCGACTCGACGATCCGCGAGTCCGTGAACGTCAGCACGACGTCCTTGCGGTCCGCAGGAGCCGAGGCCATTCCGAGCGCGAACGGCACCACCATCGCGCCCGCGAGCAGCCGTTCGACGAGGAGCATCATGCGTCGAGCAGCACCGCCAGGCGAGGCGTGATCCCCCAGAGAGCGACCAGCTCGTCGTACTCCCGACGGGCGCCCTCGCCGGTCGCGGGCGAACCCGTGCGGACCGCGCGGAGCAGGGTGTTGCGGGGCGTGTGCTTGCTCTCGACGAACTGCATGACGTCGACCTTGTAGCCCATCGAGCGCATCAGCGACGACCGCAGGCCGTCGGTGAGGGTGTCGGCGAGGCGCTCGCGCAGGATGCCGTGCCGGGTGAGCATGTCGTACGGCGCCGGGGTCGGGGTGCTGCGCAGCTGCGCGGCGATGTCGTGGTGGCAGCACGGGGCGGCGAGGACCAGGCTGGCTCGCCACTCGACCGCGCGGGCCAGTGCCTCGTCGGTGGCGGTGTCGCAGGCGTGCAGCGCCAGCACCACGTCGGGCGGCGGGTCGAGGGTGACGCCGGAGATCGACCCGACCACGAAGTCCGCGCTGACGCCGAGCTGCGTGGCGAGGGCGCTGTTGTGCTCACGCGACTGCTCGCGTACGTCGACCCCGGTCAGGCGCACCGGCAGCCCGCGGATCCCGGTGAGGAACCGCTCCGCCGCGAACGTGAGGTAGGCGTTGCCGCAGCCGAGGTCGGCGATCCGCAAGGGCTCCTCGGGCGTGGGGCTGCGCAGGTGCCCCTTCTCGATCGCGTCGGTGACCGAGGAGTCGAGCAGCCGGAGGAACTCCTCCACCTGGCGGTACTTCGCCTGCCGGCTCGGCTTCATCCGGCCCTGGTCGTCGGTGAGCCCGAGGGCCCGGAAGACGGGGTCTCCCTCGTCCAGCAGCCGCGCCTTGTCCCGGTCGTGGCCCCTGTTGATCTTGGCGACCTCGGCGGGCTCGGCGCGGGCGCTGGTGTGGAGCATCGCCTCGAGCTTCTTGGTGACGCGGACCTGATGGGTCTGCGTCAGCGTGTCGACGTGCCAGTTGCCGAACGGCTCCCCGAGCAGCTCGTCCACGGCCTGCCGGGCCGCCTCGCCGACCGCGTGGTTGCTGGTGTGGGCCTGGGTCTCGTCGTAGGCGACGACCTGCAGGTGCCGGCCCCCCTTGAGGTCGACGTAGCGCAGCTCGACCCGCTTCCACCGCGGCACGGGCTGGCCCTTCTGACGGCCGGAGGCGACGACCCGGACGAGGACCTCGGGGTCGAGCGCGTAGTCCCGGACCTGGGCGAGGACGTGCTCCAGCGGCTGGCTCATCGGCCGACCAGCGACGCGACGATGACCAGAACGAGGAGTCCCACGAGGGCGACCGAGATGACCAGTCGGCGATGGCGTGGGTTCACTCCGTGAGTCTAGAAGCCAACAGCTCGGCGAGGTGCATCGCCCGGACGTCCGCGAGGTCGTCGAGCTGCACCCGGCACGACATCCCGTCCGCGAGTACGACGGTCCGCGGCGCCGCGGCGCGTAGGGCCGGCAGCAGGTGCGTCTCGGCGACGGCCACCGACACGTCGTAGTGCCCCACCTCCATGCCGAAGTTGCCGGCCAGGCCGCAGCAGCCCGCGACCCGGGTGACCGTGGCGCCAGCGGCTGCGAGCAGCCGCTCGTCGGCCTCCCAGCCGAGCACGGAGGCGTGGTGGCAGTGCGGCTGGGCGAGCACCTCGGTGCCGGTCAGGTCGGGCAGCGGCCACGCCAGCCGCTCCCACAGCTCGGCCAGGGTCAGCACCCCGCCCGCCACCTCCGCGGCCTGCGGGTCGGACACGAGCTCGACCGCGTCACTGCGCAGCGTGGCCAGGCAGGACGGCTCGAGCCCGAGCACCGGCACCCCGGAGGCCACGTAGGGAGCCAGCGTGGCGACGGTGCGCTCCATGATCGAGCGGGCTGCGTCGAGCTGGCCGGTGGTCACCCAGGTCAGGCCACAGCAGGCGTCCTCGGGGATCACCCGTGCGGTCAGGCCGGCCGCCTCCAGCACCCGGATCGCGGCCACACCCGAGTCGGGGTGGAAGTGGTCGGTGAACGAGTCGGCCCACAGCCACACGTCCGGCGCTGCGGCCCCAACCCCGGCCCCGGCCAAGCGCGACCGCAGCGTCGTCCGGGCGAACGCGGGCAGCGAGCGCCGGGGGTCGATGCCGGCCGTCAGCTTGGCCAGGCGCGCCACCGCACCGACCTTCAGCAGGGCGTTGACCGCACCTGCCACCGGCGCTGCCCGGTCGGCCCACTGAGGCAACCGGCCCAGCGTGTAGTGGCTGCGCGGGCGCCGCCGGCCGCGGTAGGTCTGGTGCAGCGTCTCGGCCTTGTAGGTCGCCATGTCGACGCCGGTCGGGCAGTCCGACGCGCAGCCCTTGCAGGACAGGCAGAGGTCGAGCGCGGCGTGCACTGCCGGGTCGGCCAGCCCGGCGACCAGCGTGCCGTCGAGCGCCTCTTGCAGGACCCGCGCCCGGCCGCGCGTGGAGTCCTTCTCCTCGCGGGTCGCCTGGAACGACGGGCACATCACCCCGCTGGAGTCGGACGCGACGCACTTGCCGACGCCCGTGCAGCGGTGGACCGCGTCGCCGAGCGAGCCGGCGTCGTGGGTCAGCCGCAGCAGAGGGCGCACGGCCGACCGGGGACGCCCGGGCCTTAGGTCGGCGTCGAGGGGCGCCGGGGCGACCAGCACCCCTGGGTTGAGCAGGTCGTCGGGGTCGCAGACCGCCTTCACCGCCGCGAAGAGCGCCAGCGACTCGGCGTCGTACATCAACGGGAGGAGCTCGGAGCGGGCCCGCCCGTCGCCGTGCTCGCCGGACAGCGAGCCACCGTGGTCGCGCAGGCGCAGCGCGCTGGCGGTCAGGAAGTCGCGGAAGACCCGTCGCCCGGCCGCGGGGTCGTGGAACGGGAAGTCGATCCGCACGTGCACGCAGCCGTCGCCGAAGTGCCCGTAGGGCACCCCGTCCAGGCCGTGCTCGCGCAAGAGCTCGTCGAAGTCGCGCAGCCAGGCGCCGAGTCGCTCCGGCGGCACCGCCGCGTCCTCCCAGCCGGAGTAGGCCGGCGTCGCGAGGCTGCGCGCCGCCAGGCCGGCGCCGTCCTCGCGGATCCGCCACAGCTCGGTCACCTCCCCCCGGTCGGTCACCCGGCGGTGGCCCAGGGCGCCCGCGGCGTCGGTCACCCGGCGCAGCAGCCCCTCGGCGTCCGGCCCGGCGACCTCGACGAACAGCCACCCCGCGCCGCGCGGCAGCTCCGGCACGGCCCTCCGGGCGCGCACCAGGTCGACGATCCGGGCGTCCAGTCCTTCGCATGCCACGAGTCGAGCACCGGCCACCGACAGTCCGTCGGGGTTCTCCACAGCCAGCAGGTGGGGTACGGCGTCAGCGGCGTCGACCATCGACGGGTAGCCGAGCACCAGCAGGTGCCGTTCCTCCTCCGCGACCAGCGACACCGTCGCCTCGCGGACCAGCCCGAGCGTGCCCTCCGAGCCGGCGAGAAGGCGATCGACCCGGCGCCCGTTCTCGGGCAGCAGCTGCTCCAGCGCATAGCCGCTGACCTGGCGCGAGAACCGTCCGAACGCCGTGCGCACGTGCGCCAGGTGCGCGTCGACCATGGCCGCCAAGGGGGCGGACACGTCGGTCGCGCCCGACCCGAACAGCACGTCGAGGGCGACCACGTTGTCCGACGTACGCCCGTAGCCCAGCGCCCGCGACCCGCAGGCGTTGTTGCCGATCATCCCGCCGATCGTGCAGCGGGTGTGGGTCGAGGGGTCCGGCCCGAGCCGCAGCCCGTGCGGTGCCGCGGCGGCCTGCAGCTGCGCGTGCACCACTCCCGGCTCGACCCGCGCGGTGCGGGCACCAGGGTCGACCGACAGCACCCGGTTGAGGTGCCGCGCGGTGTCGACCACGATCCCGCCGCCGACCGCGTTGCCCGCGATCGAGGTGCCGGCGCCGCGCATCGTCAGCGGCACCCCGGCCGAGCGCGCCACGTCGAGGACCGCGCCGAGCTCGTCGCGGTGCCGCGGTCGCACCACCACCTGCGGCACGACCCGGTAGAGCGAGGCGTCGGCGGAGTAGAGCGCGCGGGCCAACGTCGAGTCGTCGACGTCGTCGACCCCGTGGCGCCGCAGCGCGGCGACGAGGTCGGGAGCGCTCACCAGTGCTCCATCGAGCCCCGGAAGACGGCCGCGAGGTCCTCGCCGGTCACGGGTTTGGGCGCGGTGGCGAGCAGCCGCTGCTGCTGGAGCGCACCGGCCACGAGGTCATCGACGTCCGCGTCGCCGTAGCCCACCTCGGCCAGGCCGTTGGGGATCCCGATGTCATGCATCAGCCGCGTCAGCACCCCCGGGAGTACGTCGGGCCCGTCACCGGCGGCGTCCGGGTCGAGCAGCCGCGCGGCGTGCAGGTGCCGCTCGGGGGCAGCGTCGAACGTGAACCGGAACGCCTCGGGCGCGGTCAGGGACACGGCCATGCCGTGCGGCACGATCGGCTCGTCCTGCGGGTAGCCCGCAGGACGGAACGACCGCACCCGACCCGCGATCGGGTAGGCGTTGGCGTGCGGGACGTGCACGCCGGCGTTGCCGAACCCGAGCCCCGCGAAGGTGGCGGCCAGCGCCATCTGCTCGCGGGCCGCGGCGTCGGAGCCGTCGCGCACGGCGGCCCGGAAGGCGCCGGCCAGCAGGGAGAGCGCACGCTCCGACCACATGTCGGCGATCGGGTTGGCACCGCAGTAGGGCACCCGCTGCTCGGGGCGCTTGGCGTCGAAGTCGGCGTACCAGCGCGCCGTGTAGCTCTCCAGCGCGTGGCACAGGATGTCCATCCCCGCGGCCGCCGTGACCATCGCCGGCTGGCTCAGCGTCAGCGCCGGGTCGACCACGGCCAGCCGCGGCCGCAGTGCGGGGTGGCTGATCCCGGTCTTGACCTTCAGCGAGAGCACGTCGAGGACGCAGATGGTGGTGCTCTCGCTGCCGGTGCCGGTCGTGGTCGGGATCGCCACCAGCGGCAGCAGCGGCTGCTGCGGCGCCCGCGCCCTGCCCACCGGCGCGTTGATGTAGTCCATCAGCTCGCCCGGGTTGGTGGTGAGCAGGTTGACCGCCTTGGCGGTGTCGATCGCGGACCCGCCTCCCACGGCGAGGATCGCGTCGAACGGCCCGGCGTCGCGCGCGAACGCGATGGCGTGCGCCAGCGACTCGTCGGTCGGCTCCACCCGGGCCCCGTCGTACGTCGTGACCGTGAGGCCATGGGCGGCGACCTGCTCGGCGATCCGCGCGGGGTGCCCGGTGGCGGCCACTCCGGGGTCGGTCACGAGCAGCACCCGGCGGGCGCCGTACCCCACCAGGTCGTGGCCGACCTCGGCCGACGAGCCG
>JBAZRQ010000005.1:14777-17989 GCA_041662925.1 Nocardioides sp.
GCCGGAGCAGCGTAGGTGAAGACGGTCTCGGTCACCGGGCCAAGATATCGCCGAGCCCGAGACTCCGGCCGACGCCGGCCCGTACGATGCAAGCGGAGAGGGGGGCCTTCCGATGCGCGAGCCACCGCTGGGGCGTGCCGTCAGCCCGGCGCGCTCACGCCGCCGGCGCCGGTGGTGGACGGCCGCGGCCCTCGCCCTCGCCCTCGCCGGCGGCGGCGCGACGACAGCGGCGGTCACGCTCACCGGTTCTGGTCCGCGCGACACCGTGCCCTACTCCCGGGCCGCCCAGCCCGTGGTCGACGAGAACCACCTGGTGGACGGCCGCACCGGCCGGGTCTTCGTCCCCCGGGGCGTCAACTGGAGCAGCTTCGAGTACGCCTGCGCCCAGGGCTGGGGGTTGTCGAGCCTCGACACGCTGCCGCCCGACGGCGCGGCCGACGAGGCCCGCACGATCGCGTCCTGGGGCGCCAACACCGTCCGGCTCCCGCTCAACCAGGACTGCTGGCTCGGCACCCGCGGCGCACCAGTGAGCGACCGGTTCGAGGACCGCACGGTCACCGACTACCGCGCCGAGGTGTCCGGGCTGGTCGAGGCCCTCAACGACGCCGGGCTCGTCGTCATCTTGGACCTCCACAGCCGCAAGCGCATCGGCAGCGCCGAGTTCGGCAGCCTCGCGATGCCCGACGCGGAGTCGCTGGCGTTCTGGGACTCGGTCGCGACCGCGTTCCGCGACCACCCGTCGGTCATGTTCGACGCCTTCAGCGCCCCCTACTCCCGCCGGGACCACGCGGGACGACCGGTCTTCGACCTGACCTGGCCGTGCTGGCGCGACGGCGGGTGCCGTCCGCCCGCCGAGGACGCCCACACCGCGACCCGGGGGCTGGTGACCTACGCGGCGCAGGGCATGGACCGGGTGGTCCGGGCCATCCGCGGCGCGGGCGCCGAGCAGCCGATCCTGCTCGGTGGTCTGGACCAGGCCAACGACCTGCGGCGCTGGCTCGAGTTCGCCCCCGACGACGACCAGCTCGTGGCCTCGTTCCACAGCTACGACGACCGGGCCTGCGCGACCCGTGCCTGCTGGGACGCCGTGGTCGCCCCGCTGGCCGGCAGTGTGCCCGTGGTCACCACCGAGCTCGGCGCCCGGAGGCCGCTCGACGGCTACGTCGCGACCTACCTCGACTGGGCCGACTCACAGGGACTGGGCTCGCTGTTCTGGGTCTGGGGCGACGGGACCGATGTGCTGTCCCTGCGCGCGAGCGCCCAGGCCGCCCCCACGGCGTACGGCGAGCTCGCGCGCGCGTATCTCTCCCGCCTCGCGGGCCTCGCCGGATCCGGCCCGGAGACGACTCCCGGGACGCACGAGGCGCAAGGGTCGACCCGGAGTCGCGACTGACTGGTTGTTAACACCGACTGTTACCCCGTAGTTGTTGATCCGTGGTAGCCCCACGGAGCAAGATGGAGGTGTTACAGAACTCGGGCGCTCGGGGGGAACCAGGCGTCGGAGTCTTCAGGGGGGATTCACCATGTCCGTGCAGACATCTGCCTCGCGACCCGCCGGCAAGTCCGTAGGCGCGGCCGGCGTCGGGCTCATCGTCACGCTCGTCATCTTCGTCGTGGTCTTCTTGGCCTTCCTCATCGCCCCGCTGATCGCCCTGGCTCTGGCGTTCCTCGCCTACACCGTCATGCGGCCCCGCGCGAACCGGACGGAGTCCTCCGGACCGTCGTCGGCGCCCGGACAGGCCGCGCATGGGTTCGGGGCGGGGACACAATGACCACCTCCGGGACCACCTCTGGAACCACCTCCGGGACCACTACCACCACGCACACAGCTGTCCGGCTCACGGACGGCATCGACACCGAGCTGCGGCGCCTCATCCCCGAGGGCATCTGCCGCACCTTCCGGGTGGTGCCTTACGCGCTGATCGACGGCCACGTCCTGGTCGCCGCTGCCGACGCCGACGACTCGATCACCGAGCACGTCGTCGCGGAGCGCATCGACCGACCCGTCGTCCTGGTCCGGCACACGGTCAACGAGATCGTGGCCGCGATCGACGAGGCCTACCCTCCGGTCGAGGCGGAGGTCGAGACCCCCGAGGCACGGCGCGCCCGCATGCAGATGGCGCAGATGCTCACCCGCAGCGGTCTCGTGACGAGCGAGCAGCTGCAGCGCGCGATGCTGGAGTACTCCCGCACCGGTGACCCGCTCGGCGACATCCTGGTGGCCCACGAGGCGATCTCCGAGGACGTGCTCGTCGCGGCCCTCTCCGAGATCCACCAGATGCAGCGCGTCGGCCTCGCCGGCTTCGACCCCGACCTCGACGTGGCGCGCCGACTGCCCGAGCCGTTGGCGCTCCGCCTCCAGGCGATCCCGGTGGCCGTGACCGAGGAGGCCGTGCTGGTCGCCGTGGCGCGACCGCTCGTCGCCGATGACGCCGCCCTGGTGGAGCAGGCGCTCGGTGGCCCGATCCGTCAGCTGCTCGCCAATCGCACCGACCTGGACCAGCTGATCCAGCGGGTGCACAGCCTCTACTACTCCGACGTCTCCACCCAGTCGCTCATGGAGTCGCACCCGGAGGCATCGGCGCACGTCGTCATCTCGCCCGCGCAGAAGGCCGTGCTGGTCCTGTCCATCGTGGCCATGGTGATCCTCGGGGTGGTCTGGCCGATCAACACCCTCATCGGCATCGTCGCCGCCTGCAGCGTCGTCTACCTGGTCGTCTCGGTCTACAAGTTCCGCCTGACACTGCGGGCCCTTGGCACGCACCTCGAGACCGACGTCACCGACGAGGAGATCGCCGCCCTCGACGAGCGGCAGCTTCCGATCTACACGATCCTGGTTCCGCTCTACAACGAGGCCGGCATCGTGTCGCGCCTGGTCCGCGACATCAACGCGCTCGACTACCCACAGACCCACCTCGACGTGAAGCTCCTGTGCGAGGAGGACGACGACGAGACGATCGACAAGATCAAGTCGCTCAACCTCCCGCCGCACTTCCACCTCGTCGTCGTGCCCGACAGTCAGCCGAAGACCAAGCCCAAGGCCTGCAACTACGGTCTGCAGCTCGCCACCGGCAAGTTCTGCGTGATCTTCGACGCCGAGGACCGGCCCGACCCCGACCAGCTGAAGAAGGCGCTGATCGCCTTCCAGCACGTGCCGCCCAACGTTGTCTGCGTCCAGGCCAAGCTCAACCACTTCAACCAGGACCAGAACA
>JBAZRQ010000006.1:0-17861 GCA_041662925.1 Nocardioides sp.
CGTGGGCGCCGAGGAGATCTACCCCCTCGTCGGCAACATCCCGGGCCTGGCCCGGGTCCTGGGCCTGCCCTACATCCCGATCACGCCGTTCTTCCCGCTCCTGGGGCCGCTCGGCCTGGTGCCGCTGCCGTCCAAGTGGCTGCTGGAGTTCGGCGAGCCGATCCGCACCGACGAGTACGACGGCGGCGCGTCCGAGGACCCGATGCTGGTCTTCAACGTGACCGACCAGGTGCGCGAGACGATCCAGCAGACGCTCTACTCGCTGCTCATGCAGCGTCAGTCCGTCTTCCGCTGACCCAGCAGGTGTCGCCGAGGGCGTGAGCCCGCAGGGTCAGGGCGCCAGCGGCTCGGTGATGCCTTCGACGACCTCGCCGATGGCCTCGCCGAGCTCGGGCAGCGACGTGGGAAGCGACGAGGCGCCGCTGGTCAGGCCCTTGGTGATCTGCTCGATCGGGTCGTCGGGCTCGTCGGTGACGGAACCCTCGTCGGAGCCGCCGGGCTGGTCCACGGGCGGGGTGGTGGTGCCGGAACCCTGGTTGGGCGCCGAGCCGGCCTCGGGCGCGGTGTCGTCGCCCTTGCCCTTGCCGCCCTTGCCCTGGTCGCCCTTGCCCTGGCCGCCCTGGGGGCCGGCAGCGGTCGAGGTCTCGCCGCCGTCGTCGCCGTGGAGGATGTTGCTGATCGGGTCGAGGGCGAACGGCGGGATCGAGAGCAGGCCGCCGGTCGAGCAGGTCGGGCAGGCGTAGAGCGCCTGCTCGTCGATCTGGCCGAGGACCTGCACGGCCTGGATGAGCGCCGCGCGCGCCTCGTCGGGCACCACGCCCTCGAGCTGCTCGAGGGCGGCGATGCTGGCGGCGGCGAACTCGCGGAGCTCGGCGATCGAGCCCTCCTGGCCGGTGGTCTCGAAGCTGGCGATCAGGAGGTCGGAGGCGGCCGTGGCCTGGTCGGTGAAGGCCTGCAGCGTCTCGGCGATCGCGAGGCCGTCCTGCCCGGCGCGGTTGCGGCTCAGCTCGTCGACCTCGTCGAGACGTCCGGAGGCGTTGGCCAGCAGGGTCTCGCCCTTGTCGCCCTCGTCGACCTGGACGCCGGCGTGGGCGTTCTCGAGGGCGCGCTTGAGGGGGTAGAGCGTGTCGCCCGGGAGGGCGGTCTGGGCAGCGACGGCCATCGAGGTCGTGGCGCCGACGATCGCGAAGCCACCCATGGCCACGGCGATCCGGCGCTCGCGCGGGGTACGGCGCGGTGCGACGGTCAGGCGTGCCTTCAGCTCGGCGTCGGTGGCCGGTGCGAGCGCGGCGTCAGCGGCCAGCATCAGGCGCTCGCGCAGGCTGGCGACGAAGGCCGGCCGGGCCTCGACGGGTGCGGCGTGCCGCATCGCCTCGACCACCTCGAGGACGTCGACGTACCGCGCACGGGTCAGCTCGCTGGTCGAGGAACCCTCGACCAGGGAGTTGAACTCCTCGGCACGCTTGCGCGCCGTGAATGCGGGTGTCATCTCTTCCGTCCTGCTCTGAATGTCTGTGTCTGTGTGGTGTCTGCTGTCATTCGGCTAAACGAGCCGGTCGGCAGGGAGGTTACGGCGGGGGAGAGGGAGAAAATGGTGCCCTGGGCCACGCCGGAGAGGGTCGGTGTCATCAGCCCCGGATCCCTTCTGGCATCAGCTTCGCCAGGTTGCGTACGCCGCGCAGCTGGAGCTGCTTGACGGCGCCGTCGCTGCGGCCCAGTACGGCGGCCGTCTCGGCGATGCTCATCCCCTGCAGGAAACGCATGACCAGGCAGTCGCGCTGCTCGTCGGGCAGCTCCGTGAGCGCCTTGAGCAGGATCTCGTTGGTGAGCCCGGCGAGCACCGTGAGCTCGGGGCCCTCGGTGGTGTCGTCGTGCGCGCCCATGTCCTCGGTGGTCATCTCGAGGCGGGTGCGGCCGGCCTTGAAGTGGTCGGTGGCGAGGTTGCGGGCGATGGTCATCAGCCAGGCGCCGAAGTCCTTGCCCTGCCACCGGAAGTTGGTCATGCTCCGCAGCGCCCGGAAGAAGGTCTCGGAGGTGAGGTCCTCGGCCAGGGTGGCCGACCGGGTGCGGTAGTAGAGGAAGCGGTAGACCGAGCTCTGGTAGTGGTCGTAGAGGAGGCCGAAGGCCTCCGAGTCGCCGGTGCGGGCGAGCTCGACCAGGGCGATCAGCCGGGTGCGCTCGGCCTCGTCCTCCTCCGAGGAGGTGGCCAGGTCGGCGTCACCGAAGCCTCCGGACCCACCGGTCGCACCCCCGGAGGTGAGGGGCCGACCGAGGCTGTCACCGGCCAGCGCCTCGCTGAGCAGGACGTCGAAACCGCCTGCCAGGAGGGGCTGCGGGACGCTGATCAGACGCGTCAGGACCGCACGCAGGGCATCAAGCCCTCGCGTGACGTCCAGACCGTCCGACGGCGTGCTTATAGCAACCCTCCCGCGTATTTTTCCCCCAAGCCTTCCCGATCTTAGGGCAGCATCGGCTCAGAGTCAGTAAAAAATTGTGACTCTCGGTTACAGAGGGCGACGCTCGATGGGGTCAGTGGCGCCGGCGAAAGGCCAGCCCGGCCGCGACGGTGCCGGAGACGGCACCGGCCGCTGCGCCCACGACCAGGCCGGCGCGCGCCGCCTTGCGGCCGGTGCGGTAGTCGCGGATCCGCCACCCCTCGGCCCGGGCATGGGCCCGGAGCCGGGCGTCGGGGTTGATCGCGATCGGGTCGCCCACGAGGGAGAGCATCGGCAGGTCGTTGTAGGAGTCGGAGTAGGCCGAGCACGCGGTCAGGTCGAGGCCCTCGCGCGTGGCCAGCGCCTTGATCGCCTCGGCCTTCGCGGGTCCGTGGAGCAGGTCACCGACCAGCTGGCCGGTGTAGACGCCGTCGACGTGCTCGGAGACGGTGCCCATGGCGCCGGTCAGCCCGAGCCGGCGCGCGATGATCGTGGCGATCTCGATCGGCGCCGCGGTCACCAGCCAGACCCGTTGGCCCTGGTCCAGATGCATCTGCGCGAGGGCCCGGGTGCCGGGCCAGATCCGGTGCGCCATGGCCTCGTCGAAGATCTCCTCGCCGAGCTCCTCGAGCTCGCTGACCGTGTGGCCGGCGATGAAGCTCAGCGCGGAGTTGCGGGCCTCGGCGACGTGCGCGGGGTCCTCGACGCCGACCACCCGGAAGTAGGCCTGCTTCCAGGCGGCGCCCAGGATGTCGCGGGTCGTGAAGAAGTCGCGCCGGTGCAGCCCGCGGGCCAGGTGGAAGATGCTGGCGCCCTGCATGACGGTGTTGTCGACGTCGAAGAACGCCGCCGAGAACGGGTCGGCGGGGGTGACCAGGGCGGTCTCGACCTCGGCCGCCGCCGCCGCGGCCTCGCCTGCGAGCGTCGAGCGCTGCTGCAGGTTGAGGTGGTGTCGAGGGCGGTCCGGTTGCGGCACCGGATCAGACTAGTGCTCAGACGACCCGGCACGACCGACTCCCAGCCGGCCGAAGTCGGGTGTGGAAGTATCCCTCCATGTCCAGCGTGAGCTCCCCTCCGGGTGTGACGGACGTGGCCGACCTGGTCACGGCGGCCGCCGAGGAGAGCCCCGACCGGCTCGCCCTCGTCGAGTCCGGTGGACGAAGCCTCACCTGGGCCCAGCTCGAGCAGGAGGTCAGCCGGGTCGCGACCGGCCTGGGCGCCGCGGGCGTGGTGGGCGGTCGGCGGGTGATGAGCGTGCTCGGCAACCGGATCGAGTTCGTGACGACCTACCTCGGGACCCTGCGCGCGCAAGCGGTCGCCGTACCCGTCAACCCGTCGTCGACCGCCGGCGAGCTGGCCCGGATGATCGTCGACTCGGGGTCCCGGATGGTGGTCGCCGAGGGCAGCACCGTCTCCGCGGTCCGCGAGGCGGTCGCCCTGCTCACCAGGGCTCTCGACGGCGACACCGAAGGGCTGGGTGAGGTCGACCCGGAGGTGCTGGCCCGGCTGACGCTGCCGCGGGTCGTCGTGGTCGGCACCACGCTGCTCCCCGGTGAGCGCTCCTACGACCACCTGCGTGCCGACACCCCGCGGTCGACCCCGCCGCTGCAGGACCCCGAGAAGCTCGCCGCCCTCCTCTACACCAGCGGTACGTCGGGCCGCCCGCGCGCCGCGATGCTCACCCACCGGGCGCTGCTGGCCAACATCGAGCAGGTCGCGGCGGTCGAGCCGCCGATGATGCACGGCGACGACGTCGTCCTCGGCGTGCTCCCGCTGTTCCACGTCTACGGCCTCAACGCCGTGCTCGGCGGCGTGCTGCGCCACCGCGCCAAGCTGGTCCTGGCCGAGCGCTTCGACCCGCAGGGCACCCTCGACCTGATCGAGGACGAGGCGTGCAGCGTCGTACCCATCGCCCCGCCGGTCTTCGCCTACTGGCGTGACATCGAGGCGCTCGAGGAGCGGCTCGGCCCGGTCCGCCTGATCCTCTCGGGGTCGGCCCCGTTGTCGACCGAGGTGATCGAGGAGTTCAGCGAGCGCACCGGGATCCCGATCCACCAGGGCTACGGGCTCACCGAGGCGTCTCCCGTGGTGACCAGCACGCTGTGCTCGCAGTCGCAGCAGTTCGGGTCGGTGGGGGCCGCGCTCGACGGCATCGAGATCCGGTTGGTCGACGAGGCCGGGCGCCTGCCCTTCGGCGACGACCCGGGCGAGATCCAGATCAAGGGCGCCAACCTCTTCAGCGGCTACTGGCCCGACGGCGCCGACGGACCCGACGACGAGGGCTGGTGGTCCACCGGTGACGTGGGCTTCCTGGACAAGACCGGCGACCTGTTCCTGGTCGACCGGCTCAAGGAGCTGGTGATCGTCTCCGGGTTCAACGTCTACCCGGTCGAGGTCGAGGACGTCATCCGGGAGACCCCCGGGGTCGCCGAGGTCGCCGTGATCGGCGTCGAAGACCCGGTGTCCGGCGAGGCGGTCGTGGCCTACGTCGTGGCGACGGGTGCCGACGCGGCGCAGGTCGAGGCCGCCGTACGCGAGCGCTGCGAGGCCCGCCTGGCCCGCTTCAAGCAGCCGAGCCGGATCGAGGTCGTCGACGAGCTGCCGCTCACGGTGACGGGCAAGGTCCAGAAGGGGCGCCTGCGCGGTCTCGAGCGGCGCCGGGCGCTCGGCATCCTGGAGTGAGGCACCAGTGAGCGGCGTCGAGCCGCGGATCACCCTCTACGGCCGGCCGGGCTGCCACCTCTGCGACGAGGCCCGGGCGGTGATCGAGCGCGTCTGCGCCGACACCGGGGAGAGCTACGTCGAGTTCTCGGTCGATGACGATCCCGCCCTCGCCCAGCGCTTCGGCGAGGAGGTGCCGGTCACCTTCGTCGACGGCCGCCAGCACGACTTCTGGCGCGTCGACGAGGCCCGGTTGCGCAGAGCGCTTCGCTGAGGTCACCGGCCGCCCGGGCCACCCGCCGACCGTGGCCCATCTCACATGTGCTAGCCCGCCACCCGCACAGCCACCCTCACAGCCACGGGTGGGCCGCCTGCTCGTTTTGTTCTCGCGTTCACAAACTCCTACAGTGATCGGGCCGACCCCCCAGCGCCTGAGAATTGTGGCCTTAGAACGTGGCGTGCGACTGGAAAGTAGAGCAGTGACCGCACGGACTTCGAGCGAGAATGCCCGGGACATCCCCGAGGCGACCGTCGCCCGCCTGCCTGTCTACCTGCGAGCGCTGACGACCCTGTCCGAGGGCGGCACCCGCACCTGCTCCTCCGAGGACCTCGCCACCGCGGCCGGCGTCAACAGCGCCAAGCTCCGCAAGGACCTCTCCTACCTCGGCAGCTACGGCACCCGCGGGGTCGGGTACGACGTCGACTACCTGCGCTACCAGATCGCCCGTGAGATCGGCGTGACCCAGGACTGGCCGGTCGTCATCGTCGGCATCGGCAACCTCGGGCACGCCCTGGCCAACTACTCCGGCTTCCGCAGCCGCGGGTTCCGCGTGGTCGCGCTGCTCGACGCCGACCCGGAGCGTCACGACGAGGTCGTCGCCGGTGTCGACGTACGCCCCTTCGACGACCTCGAGCAGATCGTCGGCGACCAGAGCGTCGCGATCGGCGTCATCGCCACCCCGGCCGTCGCGGCCCAGCACGTCGCCGACCGGATGGTCGCCTGCGGCATCACCAGCATCCTCAACTTCGCGCCGGCCGTGATCGCCGTGCCCGACGGGGTCGACGTCCGCAAGGTCGACCTCTCCATCGAGCTGCAGATCCTGGCCTACCACGAGCAGCGCAAGGCGCAGAGCGCATGAGGGGGCTGGCATGAGCGTTCTCGTCGTGGGCATCTCCCACAACACCGCGCCGGTGTCCCTCCTCGAGCGGGTCGCGCTGGACGACGACGGCGTCACCAAGCTGATCGCCGATGCCAGTGCCAGCGAGCACGTCATCGAGGCCACGGTCATCTCCACCTGCAACCGGGTCGAGATCTACACCGAGGTCGACCGCTTCCACGGCAGCGTCGAGGAGCTCTCGCGGCTCCTGCTCGACGGCGCCGGTGAGTCGGGGCAGTCGACCGAGGCGATGCTGCCGCACCTCTACGTCCACTACGACGACGCCGCCGTCTCCCACCTGTTCCAGGTCGCTGCGGGGCTCGACTCGATGGCCGTGGGCGAGGCGCAGATCCTGGGCCAGACCCGCGAGGCGCTGCGCCTGGGCCAGGAGCTCGGCACCGTCGGCCCGGCCCTCAACCTCCTCTTCCAGCAGGCGCTGCGCGTCGGCAAGCGCTCGCGCGCCGAGACCGACATCGACCGCGTCGCACCGACCCTGGTCACCGCCGCCCTCGAGCGGTCCGCGGAGTCCGTCGGCGACGTGGCCGGCAAGCGGGTCCTGATCGTGGGCGCCGGCGCCATGGCCGGGCTGGCCACCGCCACCGTCACCCGCCTGGCGGCGGGCGAGGTCACGGTCGTCAACCGCACGCCCGCCCGCGCCGAGCGGCTCAGCCTCGAGTACGGCGTGCGCACGGCGCCGATGGCCCACCTCGCCACCGAGCTCGCCGCGGCCGACGTCGTGATCACCTGCACCGGTGCCCGCGGGGTGCTGGTCACCCGCACCATGGTCGAGGACGCCCTCCCCGACCCGCGCCCCTACTCCGTCATCGACCTGGCCCTGCCGCACGACGTCGACCCGGCCGTGGCCGAGGTCCCGGGCGTGACGCTGGTCGACCTCGCGCAGCTCTCCGAGCTCCTGCACGACTCCGCGGCCGGCCGCGAGGTCGCCGAGGTCCGCCGGATCGTCACCCAGGAGGTCACCGCCTTCCTGACCGCGCGCCGCCAGGCCAGTGTGACGCCGACGGTCGTGGCCCTGCGCTCGATGGCCACCTCGGTCGTCGACGCCGAGATGACCCGCCTGGCGGGCCGGCTGCCCGACCTCGACGAGTCCGCGCGGCAGGAGATCCTCCACACCGTGCGCCGGGTCGCCGACAAGCTGCTCCACGAGCCCACGGTGCGCGTCAAGGAGCTCGCCAACGACCAGGGCGCCGTGTCCTACGCCGCGGCCCTGGCCGAGCTGTTCGCCCTCGACCCCGAGGCCGTCGACGCCGTCACCCGGCCGGAGGGTCTCGCATGAGCACCCGCCCCGCGCTGCGCATCGGCACCCGCGCCTCCCTGCTGGCCACGACCCAGGCCGGCCACGTCGCCGAGCTCATCCGCACCACCCTGGGCCGCGAGGCCGAGCTGGTCGAGATCGGCACCGTGGGCGACCGCACCCAGGCCACCGGCACCCCGCTCGAGTCGATGGGCGGCACCGGTGTGTTCGTCAGCGCCCTGCGTGACGCCCTGCTCGACGGCCGGGTCGACGTCGCCGTCCACTCGCTCAAGGACCTCCCCACCTACCCCGCCGAGGGCATCACCCTGGCCGCCACGCCGCTGCGCGAGGACCCGCGCGACGCCGTCGTGGCCCGCGACGGGCTGACTCTCGGTGAGCTGCCCGTCGGCAGCAGGGTCGGCACCGGCTCCCCGCGGCGGGTCGCGCAGCTGCAGGCCCTCGGCCTCGGTTTGGACGTGGTCGGCGTTCGTGGCAACGTCGACACCAGGATCGGCAAGGTCCGCTCGGGTGAGTACGACGCCGTCGTGCTCGCGCGTGCGGGGCTGGCCCGCATCGGCCGTCTCGACGAGGCCACCGAGGTGCTCGACCCGCTGCAAATGCTCCCCGCCCCCGGGCAGGGTGCGTTGGCGGTCGAGTGCCTCAGCGAGGGCGACCTGGCCGCCGAGCTCCGGCAGCTCGACGACCCGGCCACCCGAGCGGCGGTCGACGCCGAACGCGCCGTACTGGCCACGCTCGAAGGCGGGTGCTCCGCACCGATCGGGGCACTGGCCGAGGTGGCCGAGGGCGACGACGGCGACGAGATCTGGGTGCGGGCCATCGCGCTCTCACTCGATGGGGGCCTCTCGGTCCGGATGTCCGCATCCGGCGCCCCCGCTGACGCGAAGAGCGTCGGCACCCAGTTGGCGAACGAGATGCTCGCCGACGGAGCAGGACAACTGAATCAACCGGCAGAACCATCAGCAGAGGTGCAGAACGCATGACGCGAGGCAAGACCACAGGAACCAACCAGCCCACCACTCGCGGCTGGGTGTCCTTCGTCGGTAGCGGCCCGGGCGACCCCGACCTACTGACGGTGCGCGCCGTCGAGCTGATCGGGCAGGCCGAGGTGATCGTGACCGAGTCGCCCGAGCATGCCCCGCTCGTGCGTTCGCTGCTCGGGCTGCCCGAGCCGGGCGAGCCGGGTGAGCCGGGCGAGGGTGACCAGGGCGACCCAGTCGTCGAGGTCCCGGCCGGCCCCGAGCTGGTGGACGGCGGGTTCGGCGAGGACGGGCAGCCGCTCACCCACGCCGCGCGCGCCAAGGTCGTGGTCAAGCAGGCCAAGCGCGGCAAGCGCGTCGTCCGCCTCCTGGCCGGCGACCCCTTCCTCTACGCCTCCGGCCCCGAGGAGGCGCAGGCCGTCGCCAAGGCCGGCATCGGCTTCGAGGTCGTGCCCGGTGTCTCGTCGGTCGCCGCGGTCCCGGCCTACGCCGGCATCCCGCTGACCACCAAGGATCACCGCGAGATGTCGGTGATCACCTGTGGCGACAAGATCGACTGGACCTCCTACGCCGACAACCGGACGCTCGTCCTGCTCTCGGCCGTGGGCCAGATCGGCGACATCGCCAAGGACCTCATCTCGGCGGGCCGCTCGCCGGAGACCCCGGTCGCGATGACCCGGGTCGGCACCACCACGGGCCAGGCCACCGTCATCTCCACGCTCGAGCACATCGCCGCCGACTCCCGCGCCGCCCGGATGTCGCCGCCCGCGATCACCGTCGTCGGCAAGGTCGTCGACCTGCGCCAGACGCTGTCGTGGTTCGAGAGCAAGCCGCTCTTCGGCTGGCGCGTGCTGGTGCCCCGCACCAAGGACCAGGCCGGCGTCCTGTCGGCCCGGCTGCGCGGCTACGGCGCGGTGCCCGAGGAGGTCCCGACCATCTCGGTCGAGCCGCCCCGCAACCCGCTGCAGATGGACAAGGCCGTGCGTGGCCTGGTCGAGGGCCGCTACGAGTGGATCGCCTTCACCTCGGTCAACGCGGTCAAGGCCGTGCGCGAGAAGTTCGAGGAGTACGGCCTCGACGCGCGTGCCTTCTCCGGCCTCAAGATCGCCGCGGTGGGCGACAAGACCGCCGCCGCCATCGCCGCCTGGGGCCTGCGCGCCGACCTGCTGCCCTCGGGCGAGCAGTCCGCCGCGGGGCTGCTGGCCGACTGGCCGGAGTACGACGAGCTGCTCGACCCCATCAACCGGGTGTTCCTGCCGCGCGCCGACATCGCCACCGAGAACCTCGTCGCCGGTCTGATCGACCTCGGCTGGGAGTGCGACGACGTCACCGCCTACCGCACCGTGCGGGCGACGCCGCCGCCGGCGCCGACGCGCGACGCGATCAAGACCGGCAAGTTCGACGCGGTCGTCTTCACGTCGTCCTCGACCGTGCGCAACCTGGTCGGCATCGCCGGCAAGCCGCACCCGTCGACGATCATCGCCGTGATCGGGCCCGCGACGGCCAAGACCGCCGAGGAGCACGGCCTGCGGGTCGACGTGCTGGCCCCCAAGCCGGACGTCGAAGCCCTGGTCGACGCGCTCGCCGACTTCGGCGCCGCCCGCCGGGTCGCGATGCTCGACGCCGGGGACCCGGTGACCAAGCCGTCGGCACGCAAGCCGTCGGGTCGTCGTACCAAGGCCACGTCCTCGCGATGAGCCTGACTGGCGCCGGGGATGTGATCGGTCCGGTCATCCGGCCCCGACGGCTGCGTGCCACACCTTCCCTGCGCCGCATGGTGGCCGAGACCTCGGTCGAGCCGCGTCAGCTGGTGCTGCCGCTGTTCGTGCGTGAGGGGCTCGACGAGCCGCGCCCCATCTCCTCGATGCCGGGCGTCGCGCAGCACACCCGCTCGTCGCTCAGGGCGGCCGCGGCCGAGGCCGCCGAGCTCGGTCTCGGTGGCGTGATGCTCTTCGGGATCCCGGAGACGAAGGACGCCACCGGCTCGGGCGCGACCGACCCCGACGGCATCCTCAACGTCGCGATCGCCGACGTCGTGGCCGAGGTCGGCGACGCGGTCACGGTGATGAGCGACCTGTGCCTCGACGAGTTCACCGACCACGGCCACTGCGGCCTGGTCACCGCCGACGGCCGCGTCGACAACGACGCCACGCTGGCGGCGTACGCCGAGATGGCGCGCGTGCAGGCGGCGGCCGGCGTCCACATGGTCGGCCCCAGCGGGATGATGGACGGGCAGGTCGGCGTGATCCGGGCGGCTCTCGACGCCGCCGGCCACGAGGACACCGCGATCCTGGCCTACTCCGCCAAGTACGCCTCGGCGTTCTACGGCCCGTTCCGCGAGGCCGTCGACTCCTCGCTCGACGGCGACCGTCGTACCTACCAGCAGGACCCCGCCAACGCGCTCGAGGGCGTGCGCGAGGCGCTGCTCGATGTCGAGCAGGGCGCCGACATCGTGATGGTGAAGCCGGCCCTGGCCTACCTCGACGTGCTGCGCCGGGTCCGTGACGCCGTGTCGGTCCCGGTGGCGGCCTACAACATCTCCGGCGAGTACTCCATGGTCGAGGCCGCCGCCGCCCACGGCTGGATCGACCGTGAGCCCGCCATCCTCGAGACCCTCACCTCGATCCGCCGCGCCGGCGCCGACGTCATCCTCACCTACTGGGCTGCCGAGGTGGCCCGCCTCCTCCGCTGATCGCCCTTCGCCGGGAAAGTACGGAACGTTTTCGACCTCATCCCGGCCGGATCGCGTCGAAAACGTTCCGTACTTTCCGGCGGGCGGGTGACCGGAGCACCCCTAGGGTGTGGAGCATGAGCGAGGTACTGGTCGAGGCACGCGACGGCGTACAGGTGATCACGATCAACCGGCCGGAGGCGCGCAACGCCCTCAACGGGGCGGTGGCGCGCGGGATCGCGGCCGCGGTCGACGAGCTGGAGGAGTCGGCCGACCTGCGGGTCGGCGTGCTGACCGGCGCGGGAGGCACGTTCTGCGCGGGCATGGACCTCAAGGCGTTCCTCACCGGTGACGTGCCGCTGGTCGAGGGTCGCGGGCTGGGCGGGATCACCGAGGCGCCGCCGCGCAAGCCGATGATCGCCGCGGTCGAGGGGTACGCCGTCGCCGGCGGGTTCGAGCTGCTGCTCGCCTGCGACCTCGTCGTCGCCTCGGAGAAGGCGATGTTCGGCGTGCCGGAGGTCAAGCGCGGCCTGGCGGCCGGCGCGGGCGCCGCGCTGCTGCTGCCCCAGCGGATCCCGATGGCGATCGCCCTGGAGATGCTGATGACCGGCGCGTCGATCGACGCCGCGCGCGCGGCCCAGCTGGGTCTGGTCAACCGGGTGACCCCCGAGGGCGGCGCCCTCGCCGGCGCGCTCGAGCTCGCGGCCCAGATCGCCGCCAACGGGCCGCTCGCGGTCGCGGTCAGCAAGCAGATCGCCCGCTCGTCGCACGACTGGACGACCGAGGAGGGCTGGCAGCGCCAGAACGAGCTGATGATGCCGGTCTTCACCTCGGAGGACGCCCAGGAGGGCGCCGCGGCCTTCGCGGAGAAGCGCCCGCCGGTGTGGAAGGGTCGCTGACCCGTCCCCGTGAGCGTCAGCCGGCCGAGACCACCGGCACGGTGAACGTGAACGTGCACCCCTCGCCCGGGGGAGACTCGAGCTCGATGGCGCCGCCCATCAGCGTCACCAGCTGCTTGCAGATGGCCAGCCCGAGCCCGGTGCCGCCGTACCTCCGGGTGATCGAGGCGTCGGCCTGGTTGAAGGACTCGAAGAGCCGCGTCTGGTGCTCGGCGGTCACCCCGATGCCGGAGTCGGCGATGGTGAACCGCACCATCGGGGCGGACTCGAAGGTGTGGTCGGTGACGCTGACCCGCACCCACCCGTCGTGGGTGAACTTCACCGCGTTGCCGACCAGGTTGGCCAGCACCTGAGCCAGCCGCGCCGGGTCGCCGGTGACGCGGTCGTCGACCTGGTCGTCGACCTGCACCGACAGGTCCAGCCCCTTGGCCGCGGCGGCCGGTACGTGGGTCCCGACGACCTCCTCGACCAGCACGCGGAGCCCGAACGGGACCTTCTCGAGAGCGGTCTTGCCGGCCTCGATCCGGGAGAAGTCCAAGATCTCGTCGACCAGGCGGAGCAGCCGGTCACCCTGGCGGTCCATCACCTTGGTGAGCCTGAGCTGCGCCTCGTCGAGTTTGGTCTCGCAGAGCAGCTCGGCCGCCGCCAGCACACTGGTCAACGGCGTGCGGATCTCGTGGCTCATGTTGGCCAGGAACAGCGACTTGGCGCCGTTGGCCTGCTCCGCCGTACGGCGGGCCTCGGCCAGCTCGGCCTGCAGCCGGTTGCGTGCGGTGATGTCCTCGGCGATGCCGTAGACGCCCACCACCTCGTCGTCGACGATGATCGGCAGCCCGGTCACGCTCAGGTCGACCAGCCGTCCGGCCTTGTGGAGGAAGCGCACCTCGAACCGTTGGGGGCGGCGTTCGACGATCTGGAAGAACCGATTGACCGTCGGCTCGAGCTCCTCGGGCGGCAGCATCTCGGTGAACGACGTCCCCAGCAGCTCGTCCTCGCGGTAGCCGCTGACCCGCTCCGCGGCCGGGTTGGCCGTGGTGAAACGGCCCTCGAGGTCGAGCGAGAAGACGGCGTTGGGGTGGTAGTCGAACAGTGAGCGGTAGCGCTCGCTGGTCTCGCGCATCTCGCGCTCGACCGCGGCCAGCCGCGCGGGGTCGAGCTGCGCGTCGCCGCCTTCGCTCATCGTCTCCACTCCAGGTCCCGAATCCCGTGCAGCCGACCCTAGACGACGTGGTACGTCGGGTCGCGGGATGTCAGGATCCTGGATCGGTAGGCCCCGTGGGACTCGAACCCACAACCAAGAGATTAAAAGTCTCCTGCTCTGCCAATTGAGCTAGGGGCCCGGGGTGTGGGAAGAACTCCAGGAGCGAACCTGGAGCAACCCTGGGAAAGAACCCGTTTCCCGGGGAATCGTAGTGGCGCCGCCCGGATCAGGTCCGGGCGGCGCCTCACCCTGTCTACTTGCTTGACAGGAGGTCACTCCAGATCAGGCGGTGAGTCGCACGATCTTGATGGTGCGGGTCCCGTCTGCGGCGGTGATGACCAGTTTGGCCTGGTGGATCTTGTTGTTGCGTAGTGCGTTGGCGGCGTGGTCGAGGGCGCCGAGGCTGACCCTCTGGATACCGCTGGTGAGTCGTGCGGTGCCGCGGGCCAGGACGTCCCCGGTGCGCAGGCTGGTGCCGGCTACGTGGCTGGTGGCGACCAGCTTGGTGTGCACCGACCGGGCCCGGGTCGAGGCGAGGTGCGCCTTGACCTTGGTCGCGCCCATGGTGGTGATGACCTGGGCGCGGGGTGCGACCAGGATGCCGGTGGTGGTGACCTGGAAGGTTGCCGAGTCGGCGTTGTTCGCGAGGTTCGGGTCTGCGGTGGGGCTGGTCACTGAGGCGGTGTTGGTGATCTGGCCGTCCCAGGACCGGATGCCGAGGCAGGCCAGCCCGTAGTCGGCGTCGAGGGGCGCTGCGGTGGGGTTGTAGAACCGGAACAGTCGGGTGATCGGCTGTGGGTCGTTGCCCAGCGACACGAGGCCGGGTTCCAGGTCCCCCCAGGCGGTGATGCCCTTGTATCCGACCGGGCAGGTCAGCGCGGTCTCGACGATGCCACCTGCCGGCACCGACACGGTGCCTTCGAGGTGGGTGAAGGACAGGTCGTGGCGATGTCCGTTCGCGGATCCGAGCGTGGTGGACAGGCACCGGACCGCGACGTCGGCTGTGCCGGGCCCGGTCAGGGTGAAGCGCCATCCGTTGGTGGTGCGTCGGGTGGACACGATCCCCTCACCGGTGGTGAAGATGAACGACGGGGAGATGGCCAGGGTGCCGGTGGGGCAGGTCAGGGCGGTGTCTCCGGCGCTCACGGCGTGGCCGATCACCCAGTCTCCGAGGACCAGGGGGTGGCTGTGGTCGTCTCCGGAGGTGGTCCGCTCGCTGACGCAGACCACGTTGATCTTGACCTGGGCCTGGCCGGTGGTGTCGTTTCGGATCGTGCCGATCCAGCCCTGGCCCGCGCCGGTGGCCTGGCTACCCAGCACCACGACATCGGCCAGGGTGCCGGTGTCCTGGTCGACGTGGTCGATCCGGACGCTGCCGTCGGCTGCCAACGACCCGGCTGGGCAGGATGCTGTCTCGACCCGGGTGGTGCCGGGGGGCAGGGTGAGGTGGGTCTCGAGCTTGGTCACGTCGATGCCGTGGCCGTGGCTGCTGTTCGAGGTCACCGGGTCGACGCTGACCTTGATGGTCACCGTCTTGGTGAGACCGGCGGTCATCGTGCCGAGGGCGCAGGTCACCGTTCCGCCGCTCTGGGTGCAGCCGGGTGCGGACACGTACGTGGTCCCGGCCGGCAGCACGTCGCTGACCTGAACACCGGTGGCCTTTCCGTGGCCGTTGTTGTGGACGCTCAGGGTGTAGGTCATCGTGTCACCGGGCTGGGCCAGCCCCGGCTGCACCGACTTCTCGATCGAGATGTCGGCGTCGGTCGACACGGGCGCAACGACGGTCACGGTGAAGGTGCCCGAGCTGGTGTTGCCGGCCGCATCGGTTGCGGTGCAGTCGACGGTCGTGGTGCCCACCGGGAACGTCGACCCCGAGGGCGGGGTGCACGACACCGCCGGGGAGGTCGGGTTGGTGTCGGTGGCAGTTGCTGTGTACGACACTGCGGCGCCCGCTGGTCCCGTGGCGTCGACCGTGATGTCGCTGGGCAGGTTCAGCGTCGGGGCGGTGAGGTCGCCGACGATCGCCAGGCTGTGCCAGTCGCCGGCGCCGAGTGCGGTGACATGGCTCCCGGACAGGGATGCGGGCACCGGGTTGCTGCCGGGGGAGCGGTCGCCCCACCGGATCACGGTGCCGTCGGCCTTGAGGGCCAGGCTGTGGTAGTTGCCGGCGGTGATGGCGATGACGTGCGCCGTGGCAGGGTCGGTCACGGTGCCGGGCGCCGGCACCTGCTGGTAGTGGTTGTAGCCCCAGGTGACGACGGTGCCGTCGGCCCTGAGCGCCATGCTGTGGTAGGTGCCCTCCGCAATCGCGACGGCGTTGGCCAGGCCGGCTGGAACCGGCTGGCCATCGTGGTTGCTGCCCCAGGAGACGACGGTGCCGTTCTCGAGGAGCGCCAGGTCGTGGCCGTTGCCGGCGGCGACGGCCTTCGCGTGCGCGGTGGCCGGGTCGGTCAGGGCGGCGGGCACGGTCGGACCGGACCCCCACCTGACCACGGTGCCGTCCGCGCGGACCGCGAGGCTGTGCCCGGGTCCGGCGGAGATCGCGATCACGTGTGCGGTGGCCGGGACGGAGAGCTCGGCCGGCAGGGTGCCGCTGCCCGAGCCCCAGGCCGTCACGGTGCCGTCGCTGCGCAGGGCCAGGTTGTAGGTGCCGCGAGCGGAGATTGAGGTCACCTGGGCGGTTGCTGGGTTCGTCAGCTCGGCGGGTACGAAGGCCGGCGACTGTGATCCCCAGGACCGCACGGTGCCGTCGCTGAGGAGCGCCAGGCTGTGGAGCTCGCCGCCGTCGACCGCGATCACCTGGGCGGTGTCAGCGGCGAGGTCCGCGGGCACATCGGTCTGACCGTTGGAGTTGTAGCCCCAAGCGACCACCGTCCCCGGCGGAGATGTGGCTGAGGCAGATGACGCGGTGATGATGCTGAGGAACGTCAGCATCATCAGGGGTGTCAGTAGAAGGGCGCAGATCCTGCGCCAGGCGTTCTTCTTCATGGGTCTCGAAGTCCTCTCACCCGAGGTTCCGGATGGCTGCGGCGCAGAGCAGCGCCCGCAGTGCTTCGCTTTCGACCCTGCCTGACGGCGACCGGGCGGCATAGAGCACTTGGTCCCCGCGAGGGCGGGATCGTCCAGCGTCAGAGCCGAGGCGTTGGTGTGTCCTGGCTGATGATCAGGGGCACCTGCCGACGGAAGGCGGCCGGGAGCGCCGAGATGATGACGAGGGCGACGAACCCACTGATGAGCTTGTCCGCCGAGGACGTCAGGACGTTGGAGAACGCAGTGGCGGCGACAGCGGAGCCGAGCGGGTCGGCGACGAGGGCCGTGATGCTGTCATGCCCGCCGCGGAGCTGGCCGCCGACGAGAGTGAGCAGGATGGGGACGGCGACGGCTGAGCACGCGAGGGCGGTGTAGACGTTGAGCAGGAAGAAGCGGGGCAGCGTGTTCCCCAGGCGCCACCGTCGGACTCCGTAGCCCCAGACCAGGGCGCCGACGATGTTGACGGCTGCGAAGGGCAGGGAGATGAGCCCGGAGCCGATGGCTCCGATCAGGTTGGTGCCTGCGCCGACGGCGGCACCTCTCCAGGGGCCGAGCGTGATGGCCACGACGGCGGTGCCGACCATGTCGAGGTAGATGGGGAAGGCGAAGAAGTCGACGAACTCGCGCCCGGCGAGGTTGAGGAGCAGGCAGCCGGCCATCAACGCCAGGACCTGGCGGACGGGCTGCCCTGGGTCGTCCAGGGGCACCTCTGGCTCGTCGTCGGCACCCGTAGGTGCGGAGGCCGGGGTGGCGAGCCAGTGGTCGACGAGAGCCGGGTCGGCGCCGAGGACGCGGACGAGCTCTCGGGTGAGTCCGAGGTTGAGGCGGGTGCGTCCCATGCGGAACGCGTCGTGGACGCTGGACTTGGAGATGTGGGCGGCGTGAGGGTCTTGACCCTCGGCGACGCGTTGCCTGATGAGGGTGCGGGTCAGCTCGGCGTAGGAGGGTTCGCCGCGCGCGGCTCGGAGTGCGTTGAGCTCGGTGAGCACGTGGTCCCAGCGGCCGACCTGTCGGGTCGGAGGGGGGCCTTGCTCGACGCTCACGTGCGTCACCTTCTCACCCGGGCGGCGGGGTCGTCCAAGATCGTCCAACCTCGCTTCGCTGGCGCCGACGTGGGCGTGTCGGGCTGAGTCGGCTGGCACGATCTGTGGCGCCCGAACTCCCATGACCGCGCCGGCCGCAGCGGCGCCGGTGCCGGCGACGGGTTCCCTGATCGCGGGGAGTGAGTGTCAGGTCGTCCGGGGGGACCCGCCTTTCACTCGCTCCCCGCCCTTGGTGCGGGTGAGGGTCGCGACGTTCGGGTACCCGAGTCGATCCGAGAGAACTGGAGGGACTCATGTCCACCACAGAGATCATCGTGCTGGTCGTCGCCATCATCGCCGTGCTCGCCGTCCTGGCGGTCGTCGTGACCATGATGAACAAGAAGAAGGCAGAGCATCGTCGGCACGAGGCCGAGCAGCTGCGCATCCAGGCCGGTGCCCACCGAGGCACCATCGACGAGACCGCGCGTCAGGCCCAGGAGGCCGAGGCGGCGGCGCAGCTCAAGATCGGAAGAGC
>JBAZRQ010000007.1:0-17040 GCA_041662925.1 Nocardioides sp.
GTCATCGGCAATGCCATGAGCGCCGCGACCCTGGCGGGCCGCAACTTCCTCCGCGGGGCGCGAGCCCGCTCCGACGAGATCGAGGCATGGTTCTCGCTGGGAGCCATCCCGGCCCGCGCGCACGAGGACGTCGGCCGGGAAGCGGTGCGGGAGTCCCTGCTCCCTACCCTCGACCAGACCAAGTCCACGGGAATCGTCACGTTGCCCGGCGCCTTCGTCGGCGCCCTGTTCGGCGGCGCCAGCCCCGCCGGCGCAGCGCAGTTCCAGCTCGTCGTGCTCGCCGCGATCGCGTTGGGCATGACGGTCACGAGCATCGTCGTGACCCGCATCGCCGGGCTTACCCCATACCTCACGGGTACCACCACGTGACGTCGCCCGGCCGTCTCGCGGCGCCATCCCACCGGGCTCTGCACCAGGCGCAGGCCCCCTAACCGTCGGTTCAGCTCCGAGGCAGGCGGATCACGAACCTCGCCATGGACGCCCCCGGTCTACTGTGACGTAGCGGCCGACAGCCCGCGCGATCCGCCGGGAGATCGCGAGACCCGTGCCGGACCCGGCTGGAGACGGTGACGGTGGTGCTGGCGAACCGCACGGCGTTCTCTGCCACTGGGCTGATCGCGCGTACGGCGAGCGCCTCCGGCACGTCCAGTCGCACCTCTGCCGGCTGCACAACCAGCTCGACAGCGCCCGTCGTGACAGAAGCAGCCACCTTTTCCAGCGCCCGGACCAGTGAGCTGTGAGATGCGGCGATCACCGTGGCCTCGTTGCGGCGGCCATCACGCTACGTCGTCGGACGACCTCGTCGGGTCGCGACATGATGGCAGCCAGCATCCGGAACTCGGTCCGCGTCAGCAGCACCCTCCCGACGCCGTACGGGCGGTGTGCCGTACGGGGTCCAGCTCCAGCCCCGACCCGGTCGAGAGCGGCGGCCTGGCACGCCGGCCCAGTGCCTCCAGGCGCGCGATGAGCTCCTTGATCTCGAATGGTTTGGTGACGTAGTCGTCACCACCGGCACCGAATCCCGACAGTCGGTCGTGGACCGCACCCAGCGCGGTCAAGAACAGGACCGGTGCGTGCTGCCCAGCCGACCGCAGCGCCTGGCACACGTCGCGGCCATCGGAGTCGGGCAGCCCGATGTCGACGACAAGCACGTCGACGTCGCTCTCAGCGCCGAAGAGCCGCAGCGCCGCGCTGCCACTGTGAGCCATCACGCTCTCATGCCCGGCGAACCGGAGGGCTCCTGTGAGCAGCCTCCGGATCCCGGCGTCGTCCTCGCACACTCCAACCAGCATCGAAACCCTTCCTCAGGTCCCTTCATCGTGAGACGCGTGACCTGCGGACAACCTGACCGTGGTCGGTCGGTATGAGCCGCGACCACCGCGCCTTCCGTGGTCGCGATCAGGTCGCTGGCAGGACCTCAGGGGGAGTCGAGCCTCACCGGTGTGAGGCCAGTTCCGCGCACCTTCGTCGCCATGGGATCCGACACCTGGCCGTTCCCGGTCACCTGGAAGACCCAGTAGCGGTATCCGAGGAAACGGAACGCGGTGCCCATTGCCATCCCGACGACGTTGGCGGAGATGTTGTCCGAGAGGCGGCTCGTCAGGCCGAGCACGTCGTGGGACAACACGAGTGTGACGACCGAGAACAGGAAGCCTATCAGGTTGACCAGAGCGAACTTGCCCACTTCACGTCGCTGATCGGCACCGAAGTGACGGCTGCGGTCTCCCCACGTGAGGGTGCGGTTGCCGACGTAGGTCACGAGCATCGCCACGCACACCGCGAGGGTGCGGGCCACTGCTGGGTCGGTGGTCGCGAGCACAGGCAGCGACCTGAGCAGGTTGAACGCGGCGACGTCCACCACGTAGCCGGTCCCGCCGACGGCCAGAAACGCGAGCACCTCGCGGCGAGTCGTCATTCAGCAAGCCTTGTGTCCGCTTCCGGCCGGCCTCCAGGACGCATGCTGGGGTGCGGTGCGTCACGGCCCGGCACCGGGACTGGTTTGCTCAACTGGCCGGGTCCGGGGCTACGACCGTCACCGGGACGCCGAGGTGCTCCAGTCGGTGCTGGAGGTCCTGGTGCAGCCACGACGCGACGTGGTGCTCGGGCAAGGGTGCCAGCATGACCTCGTCGACGGGTTCGGCGTAGATCGTCTCCTCGACGGCATCCATCGGGTCGTGGCGCACGGAGACCGACCCGATGACGGGTCCTCCGGCCGCGTCCTCGAGCGCGGGCAATGCTCGTCGCAGGACTCGCTCGGCCTCGGCCGCCTTGTCGTGACGTTCGGGGTGCAGCAGGTGGACCTCGGCCCGGGCCGGGTTCAGCACGATGAGGCGGAACTGGACGTCCCCGCCCTGGGCGCGCTCACGCATCGCGGCGACGAGCCCGGGGGTCGGGTCGGCCTTGTCGGTCACGACGAGGATCCGGTGGAGGCGGGGTTCCGACATGGTGGGACCTTTCGATGGTGGAGCGGTGGACGGATCCGGTCAGAGCTCTGCGGGTCGCGCTCGCTCGGTGCGGTCCTTGTCGGTGACGGTCAGGTAGCTGACGACGGCCAGGATCGTGCCGAGGAAGAGCACGCTGGTTCCGCGGGTGCCGAGCCCGAGACCACCATCGGCGTGCGGCGAGGCCAGGTAGTCACCGATGTTCGCGCCCAGCGGTCGGGTCAGGATGTAGGCCAGCCAGAACGAGAGCACCGGGCCGGCACCGAGCCGCCAGGACACCAGCACCGCGACGATGAGGCCGAGCGGCAGCAGGATCGAGACACCCGGCGACCACCCGGTCAGCTCGAGCGTCCAGTCACCGGTCGCGGTGCCGAGGGCGAACGTCACCAGGACCGTGAGCCAGTAGAAAGCCTCTCGCGGGATCGTGACGATCGAGTGGATCGACAGCGTCCGCTCCCGGGCGTACCAGACCCCGAACACGATCGCGAGCAGCACCGAGAACACCGCCGTGCTCTCCCACAGGGGCACTCCCCGCGCGTCGGTCAGGTTGTCGGTCAGCAGGGTGCCAACCACGCTGATCAGCACCACGGCCAGCCAGTACACCGAGGGGACGTAGCGGTTGAGGCGGAACTGCACGACCATCACCACCACGAGGACGGCCGAGAAGGCCAGGGTCGTGTTGGTCAGGCCGAAGCCGAGGGTCTCGTTGATGTAGTCCGCGAAGCTCTCACCGACCGTGGTGCACAGGATCTTGATGATCCAGAAGTACACCGTGACTTCCGGGACCTTGTTCAGCATCAGTCGACCGCGCGTCCGCACCTGTGGAGTCGTTGTCATGTCGCAGAGCCTTGACACCATCACCTGCCACCAACCTGACTGCCTCGGCCGCCGATTGCTCGCGGCTTCTTGGACTCAGCTTCCGGATGGCTCGACCGCGGGCACCAGGAGCGTGAACTTGGTGCCCGAGGTGTCGTTCGAGAGCATCAGCCGCCCGCGCTGGGAGGCCGCCAGGGAACGCGCCATGACCAGTCCCAGGCGACCGGTTGCATCGTCTGCGCTCGGCCAGACCACCGTGGCGGTGCCGCGGTCGGCGACGTCGATGGCCACCGCACCGCCGCTGTCGCGGAGGGTCAGGGTCACTGTGCCTCGGCCGTGTCGGAAGGCGTTGTCGATGAGCACCTCGACGATCTGGCGTACGGCGACCCGCGAGGCTGATGCTTACTGCGGGCCCTCGACGACCAGACGGAGCGGACGGTCCTCCTCGGCGAAGATCCCTTGCCACCGTGCCCGGCACTCGGTCAGCAGTTCCTCGACGTCGAAATCGGTCGACGCGGTGCGCGGCTCGCGGGCCAGCGCCAGCACGTCGTTCGTCTGCGATAGGTGGTCGGCGGTCACCAGTGCGTCGCGCGCCGCGTCTGAGAGGTCCGCGCCCCCGCCGGCCAGTCCGGCTTCCAGCTCGAGCCGCAGGCGGGTGAGGGGGGTGCGTAACTGGTGCGATGCCTGGGCTGCGAACGACCGCTCACGCTCGAGCTGCTCGGACAGCCGCTGGGCGGTGGTCGTGGGCGCGTCGCCGGTCGTGTCGATCTCGGCGACCCCGCTGAGCGGCGGACGCACCGTGAAATCCCCGGCTTCCAGCTGGGCAGCCGCATCCGCGAGTGAGCGCATCGGGATCGCGAGGCGGCGTGCCTGCCAGAAGGCGAATGCGCCCGCACCCATCAACGCCAGCAGCGTGAGCCCCCCTAGTGCCGCGAGCTCCTTCATCTCGGTGGCTCGCACCGACGACTTCGGAGAGGAGGCACGCACGATGCCGATCACCTTCTCGCCCACCGCGACTGGGACCGCGTCGACCAGGGTGCTGTCGGTGCTGCTGGCGACCACGGTTCCCGCGGCTGCCGCCATGCCGGTCGGCTCGAGCCGCGCCGGCCCGTGCCCTGCCACCCGGTCGCCGTCCACCGTGTAGAGCCCCACTTCGATCGGCGAGTCGACCTCCGGTAGCTCGGCGGGATCGCTGTAGTGGCGGCCTCGCGGTCGCGTTCTTGGTCACCCGCAAATCGCCTCTACCTCCGTGTGTACTGGCTGACGGACGTGATCGGTGGCGCGACCATGGGCGTTGCCTGGCTGGCTGGATGCAACTTGGTGTGGCTGCTCCGGTTCTCGAAGTGAGGAAGGGAAAGTGCGCTCATCTTCGCGACGGAGATTCTGCAGGGGTGAGGCCTTAGCAGCACAGCGTGTCAGGGGACTTCGACGAACCACTCGGTGCCGAGCACGTGCCGTGCCAGCGGCCGGGGGAGCGCGAGGAGGATCCTGATGGTGCGGAGCCCGCCGGTGCCCTGGGAGGCATGTGCGGCCAATGCGGAACGCTTCGCCGCCAGGTGCTCGCGGACGTCCACGGTGATGGTCAACGCGTCTCGGCTGGTGAAGATGTCGTCGCCGGGGATGGTGAAGCCGGGCAGGAGTCGCGACAGGGGGCGCAGCAACCACAGGACGCGGACCAGCCAGGTGCGGTCGAGGGTTGCCTCCAGCAGCCGAGGCCTGGACACCGCGGCGGCCTGCGCGCGACGTGCGACTCGATGCACCTGCACGTGGTCGGGATGACCGTAACCGCCGTTCGCGTCGTAACCGGTCAGGACGTCGGCAGACTCCTCGTCGAGGATCGCCGCGACCGCGCGACCCGCTACGTCGACGGGGACGTCGACGAAACGACATGAGCCGACGGTCGGCTCGTCCGCCATGCCGGAGTCGGCGTACCCGAGCCACACCACCCGAGCAACTCCCAGGGCCGCTGCGGACGCCGCGGCCTCCGCGCGCCGCACGTGCGACAACGAGCCTGACGAGAAGCGGGCGTCGGCGAGGCCCGCCTCCCCGTCGGTGGCGAAGACCAGGACGATCCGATCCCGGGCGGACGCCCGCTGCGCGATCCAGCCACCGGTCAGGAGCGCTTCGTCGTCCGGATGCGCGTGCAACGACACGACGGTGACCACAGGCTCAGGCCTCGGCGGCAAGGAACGGGCGCACCGCGGCGAGGTGCGCCCGCGGAAGGCCAACGCGCTGGGTCGCCAGCTCGTAGAGGGTCGACGTACGGTCGAGGATGGCGACCCAGTCAAAGTCCGGGGCAACCGCCCGGTTGTGGGTGGTGATCCGGGCGTGAAGCTCCGGATCGCGCACGAGGTCGGCGAGCGCGACGACCATCTCGGCGTCGCCGTCCACGAGGACCCCGTCGACCCGGTCACGGATGAACTCGCCGACACCACTGCGGCGACTCGCGACGACCGGAAGGCCGGCGCAGCGCGCCTCGAGCGCCGCGATGCCGAACGACTCCTTCGGTGCCGGGGAGACGTACACCGACGCGGCGCCCAGTTCGTCGCGCACCTGGTGCCGGGGCAGTCGCCCGGTGAGGCGGACGTGCTCACCGAGTCCGCGCCGCCGAACGCGTCGCTCGATCCGGTCGCGCAACGGGCCGTCGCCGACGATCACGAGCCGGACGTCGTCGCCTGTCAGACGACGGACCTGCTCGAAGGTCCGCAGCATCTGGAGCGGCCGCTTGCGTGGCATCAGCCGCATCACGCTGATGATCGTGAAGGACGGGCTCGTCTGCTGCAGAGAACCCGGGTCATCGCCGACGTGCGGACGTCGCCAGGAGCCCACATCGATGGCGTTCGGCAGCACCGAGACCTCCACACCGCCCATCGAGCGCCCGAAGGACTCGGCGGCAGCGTGGCTGACCGCCGACCAGGCGACCGGCCAGCGGCGGAGTCCGGCGAGGGCGGCCAGGCGGAGGATTCCGCCTGCTCCGCTCCACATCGAATGCACGGTGACCAGGACCGGGACACCGGCCTTGACGGCGGCCCGGGCGACGGCGATGCCGTAGGGGGAGAACATCGAGAGGTGGACGTGGATCACGTCGTACTGCGTCACCGCGCGGCGCGCCTCCACTGCCGGAATCCGGCGCACCCACGACGGCTCGCCGTCCCCGCCTCGCGCCGGTGTCAGCACCTCAGCGTCGAGGCCGACGGCGCGTTGGTGGCGCACGAGGTCGTCGACGTGGGTCTCGATGCCGCCCAAGCGTGGCAGGAAGACGTCGGTGACGTGAGCGATGCGGTGTGCTGGTGACGAGGCCGGGGTCGCCGCGTCACAGCGGCGAGCAGAGAGCCGTTGGCCGAGGAGCCAGAGGCCGAGGGTGCCGCTGCCGACGGGGATTTCGACGGCGAAGACGAAGGCGCGGTAGAGCAGGGCGGCTCCGGCCACGCTGGCGGGATCGCCGCCGAGGGTAAGCAGCACCCCGACGAGGCCGAGGTCGGCGACGCCGATCCCGCCCGGTGTGAGCGGGATGATGGTGAGGGCCCGCTCGACCGCGAACGCGGCCAGGATCTCGGGCCAGGTGTTGCCGCCGCCGGTCAGGTGCAGGCAGAACCCGAGGAGCAGACCTTGGAGCGCGACGTAGCCGATGATCCCGGCGGACATGCGTAGCCACCCCTGGGCCACCAGCGCGGCGCACTGGGTCCGGATGTCGAGGAGGGCTGCGGTGACACGGATCTCCCTGTCCTTGCCGACCAGCCGCAGCCCGCGATGTGCCGAGGCCTCGATGATGCGCCCGACCGCCGTTGCGCCGCGGGCGCTCATCAGCACGAACGCGGCCCCGCTCGCCAGGAGTACGAAGGCCCCGCCTGCGACGAGCGAGGCGGTCTGCATCTGCGCCGAGACGTGTTCGCCGGCGCGAGCGAGAACCACCACTGCGATGACCGGGAGTAGCAGCTTGGACCCCACGTCCCACAGGTTGGTGAGGAACGTGTAGCCCGTGAAGGCGCGGCCGTCGATGCCCCAGGCCCGCATCATCCGGCGATTGAGCTCAACCCCGGCGGCACCCCCGAGTGGCACGACGTTCGACACCGCGCTCCCGGTCAGGTTCAGCGTGAGGGCGCGTCGGTGGGTGAGGCTCGGAGCCGCGGCGGTGAGGACGAACGAGTGGACATACAAGCCGAGGAACCACAGTCCGACGAGAGCGAGAACTGCCGGCCAGTGGACCGATCCCAGGACGGGGAGAAGGCCATGCCAGGAGACACTGACCGCGCGGGGCAGAACGGTGGCGAGCAGGGCCACAGCAGCCAGCCAGGACAAGACGAACCGAGCACGAGCCCAGAGCCCGGCGCGCTTCCCGTTCGGTGCCTTCATGCTCGCTCCGCGCCCTTGGGCGGTGCCGAGGCCCAGCGGGTCGCGGTCGTGAATGCGCGGGCCAGTTCGCGTGCCCGCAACCGGACGACGAGGAGGGCAGCCTCTCGGGCGACGCCTGCGCTCATCTTCGAGGTCCCAGCGCTGCGCTCGGTGAAGGTAATGGGACTTTCGACAAGGTGCAGCCCACGGCGCTCACAGCGCCAGGTGTTCTCGACCTGGAACCCGTACCCGCTCGAGGTCGTCGTCAGGAGCCCCGCCGCGGCGATCGCCTCTGCGCGCCAGGCGCGGAACCCGGACGTCGTATCGCGGGTGCGAAGCCTTAGCACCGAGCGCGCGTAGGTGTTCGCGGCCCACGACAACGCCCTGCGCTGGGCGGGCCAGTTCTCGGTGCGACCTCCGGGAACGTAGCGCGACCCGATGGCGACGTCGTTGGTGCGCAGCAGCGCCAGCAAAAATGGGACGGCACTCGCGGGGTGCGAGCCGTCGGCGTCCATCTGCACGACGACGTCGTACCCGTCCTGGACGGCGGCGGCGAACCCAGCCCGGTAGGCGGCGCCGAGCCCGTCCTTCGAGGCTCGGGGGAGAAGGTGCAGCCAGTCACCGAAGCCCGGGTGCCCTGAGACGACGCCCTGTGTCCCGTCGGGGCTGTTGTCATCGACGACCAGGACGTCGATGACGGCATCTAAGGTCCCTGTCCTGATCGTGCCGATCGCCTCGAGCAGGTCACCGATCGTTGCCGCTTCGTTGTAGGTGGGAACGACGAGGACACAGCGCATGGTCGGAAGGTATGTCCGGCCTGATGAAGGGAACATGAAGCACTCAGCTGGTGGCGGGGGCCAGACGTGGTGCCAGCCGAGATTCAGGTCGACGGCGTACGCCGACGGTCAGCGGGCCGAGGACCCACGCGAGCGCGGCGATGGCCAGACCAGCCGGAATGTCGACGGCGAAGTGCCACCCGAGATAGACCGTCGCGACCATGGTCCCGGCGAGGAAGACCGACAACACCATGGTCGTCCGGCGCAGGCGGTGCCACCACGCGAGGCCGAGGATCGTGGCTGTCACGGCAACATGCAAGCTGGCGAACGCGGACACCTGCGCGAAGGCGTCACTGGCGTGGGGATGAGCCAGCAGATAGTCCCGCTGAGCGATGTAGCGCGTCTGGGTGTCCTGGATCATCATGTGCGGCAGGCCGGAGAAGTCCGCCGGGACGGCGTGGAACGGGCCGAGGGACGGGATGGCGTAGTAGGTCGCTGTCCCGAGGATCCAGACCCACACGAAGGCCGCGATCCCTGCGTAGGCGTCACGCATGTGCCGTGCCAGCACGACGGCGGCCGGGAACGCGACCACGACCAGGGTCGGGAACGTCTCGTACCAGACCATGAGGACCCACGCGGCGGCGTGCTGACCGAGTAGGTCGTGCAGCAGCACGGCGGGGCTGTGCCCGAAGAAGAACCACTGGTCCCACTGGGTGAGCAGAGCGTCTCGCGGCGCGTTGAAGACGTCCCAGCTCTTGAGGTTGTGATAGGTGAAGTACGTCAGGTGGTAGGCGAGCAGCGCGGTCCAGGCGAGGCCTATGCGCCCTGGGGTCCAGCGGGCTCGGATGGTCGACAGCACGCGCCGTACGGCGAACGGGCGGCCGCTGCGAAGTAGCCCATCGAGGGCGACGAGCCCGAGGAAGATCCAGATCGTCAGGATCACCCGGCTCAGCAGGTAGGCGCCGCCCGGATCTCGGAAGGGGATGTCGACCTGGGCAGAGCGCCCTATTCCGATGCCGAGGAAGCACGCCACGACTGCCCAGAGCCGGGCTGCTTGCCGCCACGCCGCCGGGGGCGGCTCGCTCGTCGCTTCCGGCGCGGCGGCCGCCACCAGCAACGTGGTCATGCCCTCATCCCGATCACGTCGGGAACCTAGGCGAGACTCGATGAAGTTCGGATGAAGCCGATCTGTTTCTAGCGCCCCGACTGGCCGTGGGCAGCCGGCAAGAGCACGGTGACCATCATTTCTGGCCCGTGCGAGCACTCCACCGGGGCTGGACGGCCGTGCGAGGAGTGCTGCCCGTCGCAGCAGAGCCGGAGTTCGCCGCCGGCCTGGTTGACCAGGGCATCGACCAGTGAGAGCCCGAGGCCCGTTCCCGGTCGGGACCGAGCCTCGTCGGCGCGCGCGAAACGCTGCGTCGCGGTCGCGAGCAGATCGGGGGCCATTCCCGCGCCGGAGTCCGAGACCGTCATACGTGCCCAATCGGGGCTGGGTTCGTCGACGGTGACCTGGGACGGCGGCGCGCCGTGTATCGCGGCGTTGTCGAGAAGATTGGTGAGGATCCGCTCCAGCTCGAAGTCGGCGACCCAGACCGGTAGCCGTTGCGGCGGGAGGGTGACCACGACGTCACCGGCGCGGGCGGGGTCGGCTAGGCGGCGCTGGCTGATGGCCTTGCCGACGACCGCAGCCATGTCGCTCGACCCTGAGCCGCGTCCGGAGTCGACTCTGCCGACGTGAAGGAGCTGGTCGGCGAGGCGCGCGAGTCGATCGAGGTCGACGTTGAGTTCGGACAGGATGCGTTCGTGATCGGCTTGCGTCCGGGGGCGTCGGAGCGCGAGCTGGATCCGGCTGGTCAGGAGTGTCACTGGGGTGCGCAGCTCGTGGCTGGCGTCGCTGACGAACTGTCGCTCACGGTCGAGCGACTCCTCGAGCGAGGAGAGCATGTCGTTGAACGTGTGCCCCAACCGGGTGATCTCGTCGTCTCGCAGAGGAGATACGTCAAGCCGTAGGTCGGCGCTGCCGGCGGCGATCGCGGCGGCGCGACGTCGGTACTGCTCGACGGGCCGCAGCGCTGCCCGCGCGAGTCGCTCGCCGACGAAGGCGGTGATGAGGAGAGCTCCCAGCCCTGCAACGGTGAGCTGGAGGAGGAGCTCGCGCAGCGCCTCATCGCGATGATCGCGGCGCACACCGACCAGCAGGTAGTGCTCGGGGGACGCGGCGGACCGCACGACCCGGAGGCGGTACGGCTCGTGAGCGATGGGGAGGAAGTCGCCGACGTTGTAGGTCCGCGCTGCGCTGCCGGCTCGGGTCAGCTGCCCCGAGCTGACCATCGCGGTCGTGCCGGCCGGTCCACCGTGGTCGAGCACCGTGCCATCCGGGGCAAGAACCTGCCAGGCAGCCCCGGTCGCCTCGGCCGCGGACCGGTTGGTGACCTTGCCGTCCGCTCCGATGAGGGGATCGAGAGTTCGGCTCGCCTGCTCGAGCTCGGAGTCAAGTCCGCGATCGAGGGCGTAGTCGACACGCCAGTACACGAACGTTCCCGCCGCGAGCAGGACTACGAAGGTGGCCAGCGAGAAGCCTGTCACGAGGCGGATGCGCAACGGCAGGCGCGACACACGGCCGCGCACCGATGTCATCGGCCGCCGACCGTCGTCTCGAGCCGGTATCCCACTCCGCGTAGCGTGGTGATCGAGTCGGTGCCGAACGGTTTGTCGATCTTGCTGCGGATGGCGCCGAGGTGGACGTCGATCACGTTGCTCCTCAGGTCGGTCTCCCCGTCCCACACCTCGTCGAGGATGGTGAGCCGGGTGACGACGCGCCCGGCCTGCGAGGCCAGCAGGTGCAGGATGTCGAACTCTCGCGCCGACAGAGTGATCTCGACGGCGCCACGGAAGACACGCCGGGCGACGGGGTCCACGAGGAGGTCCCCGACCTGGACCGGGGCCTCGCCGGCGTGGCTGCTGCGGCGGTACAGCGCGCGAAGCCTCGCTAACAGCTCGTCGAGGTCGAACGGCTTCGGCAGGTAGTCGTCGGCGCCGGCGTCCAGGCCATCGATGCGGTCGCGAACCCCGCCACGAGCGGTGAGCATCAGAATGGGTGTGTTCACCCCGATCCCGCGCAGCCGCCGCGCGAGGCTCACACCGTCCATCCCGGGGAGCATCCAGTCCAGTAGCGCGACGTCGTAGCCGGCGTCGCTTAGGAGCAGGTCATAGGCGGAGCGACCGTCATGGACCACGTCGGCGCGCCAGCCCGCCTCGGTCAGAGACTCCGCGAGCAGGTCGGCCAGCCGCAAGTCATCCTCGGCCACCAGGACTCTCATCGGTCGGCTCGGCCCGCTCGGTGCTGCCAAATGTGCCATTCGCCGTAGATCACCACTTCAACGTAGTGCTGTTGGAAGAGTCCCTGGGCCGTTGTTGCGTCCAGCCCCCACGAGTCGAGACTGTCTCCGTCGACGACCACCCAGCGCGGAGATCCGGAACTGGTCATGATCCCGCTGAGCTCCTGGAGCGCCGGGTCGCGCACGCGCACCGGGAGGCTCCACAGGTACTCATAGGGGCTGGACAGACCGCTTCCCGCGACGATCTCGGGATGTCCGAACGCGACGACCACCCCGTCCCTCGACTCAGCATGCCCGCGGAGGTACGTGACGACGCGCGCGTCGTCGGAGACGGTGACGGGAGAGGTGACGTGCTGAACCCACAGGACGGCGCTGGCCACCACGACGTACGAGAGGCAGATGCCGAGCGATCTCCGCCAACGCCGCGTGGGGGGGACGAGCACCAGGAGAAGGAGCATGCCGGGGACGAGGCCGGTCAGGTAGTGGAGCCAGTAGCTGCCGCCGATCGCGACTCCGCACAGCTCCCACAGCGTCATCCCCAGCGCACCCCAGCTCCATGCCCTGTGGAGGTCACCCGGCGCACCAATCCTGCCGAGCGGAGATCCTGTCCGGTGGTTGCGCAGCGTGGACACGGCGCCCAAGGCCGCGACGACCAGGAGCACGACGGCACCGCTAGCAAGAGAGGCAAGTGCGAGATGAGACATGCGCTCAGAGGTGGCTTCCGACGCCGAGGCGTGGATCACGGCTGATGCTTGGAGTCGGAAGACGACTATCGCATCCCACAACCCAGCAGGGGTCGTACCCCGGAGGGCGGCGGCACCAAGGACTCCTGCGAGGACTGTGCCGCTCGCACCTAGGAACACGCCGATCCGCGTTCCCGGGCGTGACAGACGTCCCCGAGACGCGACCAGCACGATGAGGGCGAAGACGAAGACATCGATGACGTTCTGCTTGACGAGTGCAGCGCACATGGCCGCAGATCCGGCCCCTGCGGTGAGGAGGAAGGCGTGGCGACCCCAGCCGCGTCGCATTGAGACGATCAGACACACGACCCCGATCAGCACGAACGGGACCGCGAGCACTTCGCCGTTCGTTTCGGGCATCCCGAGCAGGGGATTGGACAGCACGGCAACCGCACCGACGACCGTGATGCGACGCGTCCAGCGCCGGCCCGGGGAGACGACGTGCGCGACGACACCGGCCAATAGGACTGCCAGTCCGCTTGCCACCGCTCCCAGCAACTTCACGGACGGCGCGGTGAGGCCCGCGGCCGAGTGGCCGGCTGGTCCCAGATGTGCGGCGAGGGAGAAGAGCCCTAGCAGCAGCGGCGGACGGTCGACCCAGTAGGAGCCGTAGAGCGAGGAGCCCGGGCTCCAGTGCTGGGCGAGGAGGAGGAATCCGCTCTCGTCTGGCGACAGCGGGACGTCGACGAACGGTAGCCACGCCGCTGCCGCGAGTACCGCCGCGACGCCGATACCGACGATCGACCAGATGCCCCAGCCACGGGAGTCGCTCGGCGACGTGACGGCGGGTGGAGGCGCACCATCGCGAACGTCGAGGGACCCAGCGCCATTCACGACAGCACCATCGAGGTCATGAGAGACGAGACGCAGGGTGATCAGGAGTGCACGCCACGCGCAGCATGGCTCCTCGACCTGTTGCGGATCGGTCGCGTTCCTCGGTCTTGGCGCGCCGGGGCCGGGTGAGGCGACCGATGATTCGGCGGCCAACTATGAGCGCAACCACGGCGCCTGTCAGCGCGACGCCTGCACCGGTGACGTAGCGCTCGGCGGTATGCCAGCTGTTGCCGGCCAGATAGCCGGCGGTGGCTATGAGCGCCCCCCACGCTGCGCCGCCAGCGACGTTGGCTCTCAGGAACCGGCGGTAGGGCATCCGGGCCATTCCCGCTAGGCCGGGGATCATGACGCGCAGGGCGACTGTGAACCGACCGATGAAGACGGCCCACCCGCCCCGGCGTATCAGCGCACGTTCGGCGCGCTCCAGGTGGCTGGCGTTCGTGAAGCGGCCGAGCGTCGAACCGAGGATCCTGCGACCCCAGCGGCGCCCGACGACGTATCCGACAGCATCGCCGAGGATCGCGCCACCGACGCCCGCGAGCACAACCGCGGGCAGCGGTACCTGACCCTGGCTGGCGGCCACGCCACCCAGCAGCACCGCTGTCTCCCCGGGAAAGATGAACCCGAGGAAGGCCGAAGACTCGAGAGCGGGAAGCGCGAACACCACCAGCAGCACCAGCCACGCCGGCGTCGACAGAAGTTGCTCCAACAGTCCGGTCATCGCGATGTCCCGACGGGCTGAGCGGTCACGAAAGGCCGCACCGGAGTCCGCGACAGGCGCAGGACCAACCGCGAGAACACAGGTCGAGCGGCACCGTACGACCCGAGCGCCACGATCGCACCTACGGCCAAACCGGCTGCCACGTCCAGCGGGAAGTGGGCACCCACGTAGACCCGAGTGACTGCCATCAGCACCGCGAGTCCGGCCGTCAACGCGCCGAGCTTTCGGTTGGCCAAAAGCACTCCGACGGTCACCGCGCCCGCCATCACCGCATGGTCGCTCGGAAACGAGTAGTCCGTGCTGCGTGACACAAGCACGAGGGCGTCAGGCAGGACCGTGTAGGGCCGTGGTTCGGCGAAGGCCGCAACCAAGAACTGGTTGACGCCAATCGCGATCAATGCGCCCAACGGAGCCCAGAGTGCTGCCGTCACACGATCCAGGTCGCCGTCGCGGCGCGTCAGGAGCCACGCGCACATGAGCACCCCCGCAAACAGGACGGTCCCGTACTCGGCATACAGGCGCGCCGGGGTGTGAAGCCAGGGAGTAAGGCGCGCGAAGTGGTTGACCGCGCCGAACCAGTCCTCTTGCGCCGCGCCCCACAGCACTGCTGACCCGCTCGCTGCCACCGTGCCTCCTCCAACGTGCCCGCCGTATCTGACGGGGTCGACCTGACCGTAGGCAGGACGACATGAAGCGACGATGAAGGCGCAACTCCGGGTCACGTGGGGCGAAACCGTTTGGTGACCTCGGGCGCCGACGGTCGGTCTGTCTGTCTCCGCAGACCAGGCCGGCCCGGCGAGCTCAACTCCCGGCCTCAAGTGCCGGCACGAGCGTCGTGTACGGGGTGCGCTGGTGCAGGAAGCCAGCAGTTGAGCGACGCTCGGTCACCGCTGATCGGTGGCGCTTCATCTGGCCTTCATCCGTGCGAGGCCATTCTCGGAACCATGACGATCAGAACGGCGCCAGCGACCAACGAACCGCTGCTCACGACACGATCCGGCGGGCAGGCACTGCGCATCGCTGTTGTCACCGGCAGCTACGGATCCGGGCACAATGCGGCGGCGCGTGAGCTGGCCGTTGCGTTGCGCGGCATCGGTTGCCAAGTCGAGATCCACGACATCGTGGACCTGCTGCCGTGGCGGCTCGGACGCATCCTGCGTTCCGCGTACTACGGGCAGCTCCGTTGGCACCCACGCTCGTGGGGAGCCACCCTCCGGGTCCTCGAGCCCGGGCGGCCTCTGCACCGGCTCGTTACCCGATCGCTCGGTTTCGCTGCTGCCCCGGTGGCTGCCGCCGCATGCGAGTGCGACCTCGTCATCACGACACATCCGTTCGGAGCCCAGGCGCTCGGTCACGCGCGCGCCACGGGCCAGCTCGACTGCCCAGCGGTCACCTACTTCACCGACGCGTCCGTGCACTCACTGTGGGTCCACCCCGGCATCGACCTGAACCTCGCCATCCACAAGGTCGCGGCCGACGACGCCAGGCAATGGAACGTTGAGGCCACTGTGATCGCCCCGGTAGTTCCACTCCCCGCGCCGGGACACGACACCACGCTCGTGCCGGACCCGCTGTCGGCTCAAAGCATCACCGGCCCGCGCGCGCTGGTCACTGGCGGGTCACTGGGGATCGGCAACATCGAGGGGACTTGCCGTGACATCCTCGCGACCGGGGTCATGACCCCGGTCGCCTTGTGCGGCACGGACGAGGCCCTCGTGCGCCGGCTTCGTCGCATTCCAGGAGTTGTCGCCCTCGGCTGGCGTGATGACGTCGCGAACCTCATGGCATCCAGCGCCTGCATCGTCCAGAACGCAGGCGGTTTCTCATCCCTGGAAGCTCTTGCATCCGGGACCCCTGTCATCACCTACCGGCCGATACCAGGCCACGGAGAAGCCAACTCGGTGAACCTCGAGAAGGCCGATCTTGTCCCATGGGCGCGGACAAGGAGCGAGCTGGCCGTCCTGCTCGCCGCTGCCACGCACGCTCCACGGGTAGACCGCCTCCCCGCAGGCGCTCCCGACGTCGTCACCGTGCTCACGGGCCAGCGCGCGATGACGATCGCCGCGTGAAGCGAGCCGGCGTTGCCACCGTGACGGGAATCGGGGCCGCTGCCGCGATCTCAGCGCCCGCTCTTACCGCCGTCGGCCCAGTTCGTCGGCGCCTGACACCACGGCTTGCCGGGACCGGGTCCAGTCATCACATCGCGCTCACATTCGACGACGGACCTGACCCCTCCAGTACCCCGCAGTTCCTCGACCTACTGGCTCAGCACAACAGGCGGGCTACCTTCTTCGTCCTCGCCGCTCAGGCAATCGCGGTGCCTGGGCTGGTGCGGCGGATGGTCGACGAGGGCCACGAGGTCGCCATACACGGATGGTCACACCGCAGCACCCTGGCCATCCGGCCGACCCACCTCGCTCGACAGCTCGAGGATGCGAAACATGCCGTCGAAGCCATCACAGGATCCGCGGCCTCGTGGTACCGACCGCCTTACGGAATCCTGTCGCTCGAAGCGCTCTGGGTATGCCGGTCGCTCGAGCTCACTCCCGTCCTATGGACGGCATGGGGCCGAGATTGGGAACGGTCCGCGACACCTTCTCGCATCACCTCGACGGTGCTTCGCACCCTCAAGCCGGGCGGCACGATCCTGCTCCACGACACAGACCTGCATGCGCGCGGCCACTGGCACGGCACGTACCACGCCACCGCCGACCTCTTGTCGGGCCCGCTGCGCTCCTCGGTTGTAGGTCCGCTCCGCGAACACTGGCGGTGATGCCAAGCGACTCGACCACCTTCACGTCCCCGCGGCCAGGAAAATGGACCGGCCTTGGCCGTCGGCGCTGTCATCCAACGAACCCGTGCGAAAGCGGTTCGGCTTGCCGCTTCGTCGGAAGCTGGGTCCAATCGTGTCTCGATCGGGCCAGCAGATTCGCGTCGTATCGGGCGGCGGTGTTCTGTAAGCAGCTGGCGCGGGGCTCGTGGCCGCGAGGACTGTCGAGGCGTCGTACACGAACCTGGACGCACCGGGACATCTCGGCA